>JALSNF010000014.1 GCA_026987115.1 Desulfurobacteriaceae bacterium | reverse complement strand
GAAAAGAGCGACGAGACTATAGGTAAGTCTATGGCAACGGGCCTCTCCCTTTACATTTTCCTTGAAGCTATGGTTCACATTGGAGTTAACCTTGGACTTATCCCCACAACCGGGATAACCCTTCCGTTTATGAGCCTTGGGGGGAGTTCTTTAATAGCGAGCTTTTTAGCCGTTGGCTTTCTAATGTCAATAGCTAAAAACTTACCTCCGGAGTCAAAGATAAAGATTCGCTTAAGGGGAAAGGGGAGGTACGCTTGAAAGTATTAATAGCGGGAGGCGGAACGGGGGGCCACTACTTCCCTGCTCTCTCTGTAGCATACGAGCTTAAAAGGAGGGGACACGAGGTAATCTACGTAGGTTCAAAAAGGGGAATTGAAGGGAAGTTGGGCTTTCCTGCTTCTTACTCTCTGCTCCTTTCCCACTCCTCCGTAAGGGGAAGGGGACTCTCTTCTCTCTTTTCCCTTTTTGGACACTTAAAGGCCTTTAAAGAGAGCTTCTTATTTATAAGAAAGCTTAAACCTAGGGTTGCTGTAGTCTTTGGAGGCTATTCCTCGCTTCCGGCCGGGCTTGCTTGCGTAGCTTTAAGGGTAGGGCTTTTTATTCAAGAGCAGAACTCGGTTCCCGGAAAAGTTAACCGTATTCTTTCAAGGTTTGCTACTTCTGCTTTTCTCGGTTTTCCCGCCGCTTCCGATTTCTTGCGCTGCCCATCAATTTTTACGGGAAATCCTTTAAGGAAAGAGATAAAAGAGGCAAGGAAAACAAAAAGAAAAGAAGTCCTCCGGAAACTAAAACTCTCTGAAGAAAAGAGAACCTTACTCGTTTTGGGGGGAAGTCAAGGAGCTCTCTTTATAAACGAAGCTTTAAAGTCAGTAGCAAGGGAGCTCCCTAAAGGAATTCAAGTAGTGCACATAACGGGAAAGGGTAAAGACAAAGGCCTTAAAGAGGCTTACCAGAGGGCGGGAATAGAGGCAAGGATTTTCCCCTTTTACGAGAAAATCTGGGAGCTCTACCTAATTGCAGACGGAGCAATCTCAAGGAGCGGAGCTCTGGCGATTTCTGAACTTTCGGCCTTTAAAGTGCCTACCCTTTTTATACCCTACCCTTACGCTGCAGACGACCACCAGTACAAAAACGCCCTTTACCTTGCAAAGAGGGGGGGAGCTCTCTTATACAGGCAGGAGGAAATTACGAAGGAAAAACTTTTAGGGGGAATAAAGACTGTTCTCTTTGATATAATGGCTAGAGAGAGGATGAAAAAAGTCCTTGAAAACGCCTTTCCTACCAACGCAGACGAGGAAATAGTCAACGAGATTGAAAGATGGAGCAGGAAAAGAGGTTAATTGAAGGGGCTATTTTCCTAAGCTGTGAGCCTGTAAGTGAGGAGGAGCTCTCTAAAAAGCTTAACCTCCCTTTAGAGAAGGTGAAAAGTGCCATCTCTCAACTTGTAGCAGAATATACAGGTAGGGGAATCGTCCTAAAGAGAGTTGCAGGAGGTTATAGGTTTTACACTTCTTCAGACTTAAGTTCAAAGTTAAAGGAATTTGTTGAGGAAAAGCCGGTAAAACTCTCTTACCACCTTTTAGAAGTTTTGGCAATTATAGCTTATAACCAGCCTATAACGAGAAAGAGGATAGCCCAGATAAGGGGACGCAACCCTGACGGAGCTCTTAAATCCCTCCTTGAAAAGGGGCTAATTAAAGTAGTGGGAAGGGAAGACTCCCCAGGAAGGCCTAAACTCTACGGCACCACGAGAGCTTTTCTGGAACACTTTAAACTCCCCTCCTTGAGGGAGCTCCCGAAAGTGGAACTTGCAGAGGAAGAAGATGAGAAAGGATAGAGCGACAGACGCAATAGAGCTCCTTTACGAAGACGAAGAGCTCGCCCTTTGCTGTTATGAAGTTATCCCAAAGTTGGAGGAGTTCTTTGTAAAGCTTGACCAAGTCCTCCCAGAAGAGCTTGACGAAGACTTCTTCGTTGAACTTGCACAGCTAATTAGGGTAAACTTAATCACAGACCCAAACTACAAAAAAAGGTTCTTGGAGGAGAAGATGGGAGTTATAACCCTGACTTACGAGCTTGGCTCTGAAGGTCTTGAGGTTGCAAAGCAAGTAGCCCAGGAGCTGGGATATAAGCTAATCTATACAGAGGTACTTTCAGAGGTTGCAAAAAGGCTCGGAGTTCCCGAGTGGAAGGTAGAGGACTACAGCGAATTTAAGTATGTTCCGTCTAAACTTTCGTTTTTTGACCTTTTCCAGCTTGACAAAAGTCTCATAGACTTTGGAGCAATTTTCGGGGAAAAGAAAAAAGAAATTTCTTTTGAAGAATTTAGGGAAGCTCTGGTTAAAACCATTACTGCCTTTGCAGTTTCAAACAGAGTTGTTATAGTAGGACACGGCTCAGCTTGCGTCCTTCAAGAGTATCCAAACTCCCTTCACGTTAAGGTAGAAGCTCCTTTTGCTGACAGGGTTAAAGCCTTTGCAAAAAATACCGGCCTCTCCCTTGAAGAAGCCGAAAAACAGCTAAAGAAGATAGACTCAAAGGAAAAGGAATTCTACAAAGACCTCTGCGACGAAGACATTGACAAAATTAACCTGTTTCACCTTAAGCTAAACACCTCAAAACTCTCAGTTGAAAACGCTAAAGAACTAGTTGTAAAAGCCTTTAAACTCGTAGTTCAAGAGTAGAGATGAAACTAAAGATAACCGAGACAGACGCTTTAATAGTAGTTGATGTGCAAAACGACTTTATGCCCTGGGGAACTCTCCCAGTTCCCGGGGCAGACTTAATAATCCCGGTTGTAAACGACTATCTGGAAAACTTTAAGAAAGTTGGAGCTCCCGTATTTGCAACAAGAGATTGGCATCCAGAGAACCACATCTCCTTTAAAGAAAACGGAGGCCTTTGGCCAAGGCACTGTGTCCAGTGGAGCAAAGGGAGTCAATTTCCTGAAAGCCTGAAACTCCCAAAAGACTCCTTTATTATAAACAAAGGATACAGGCCTGAACTTGAAGCCTATTCGGCATTCCAGGGAACTGTCCTTAACGACCTGCTAAAAGAAAGGGGAGTTAAGAGAGTATTTATATGCGGAGTTGCAACGGACTACTGCGTTTTCAACACGGCTTTGGGAGCTATAAACTTGGGCTACTTTGTTTTCGTCCTTGAAGACGGAGTAAAGGGAGTCTCAGAAGAAAGTTCAAGGAAAGCCCTAGATAAGCTCTTAAAAAGAGGAGCGGTTTTAGTTAAAAAAGGAGACCTCCTTGGCAGTTGTCTTAGTTGACGTTGGGAAAGGAACCCAAGACATACTTATCCCTTTAAAGGGGAAAACCAAAGAAAACTTCGTTAAGGCAGTTCTACCGTCTCCTACAGAGAAATTGGCTAGAATAATTTCTACCTACGAGGGGGACCTTTCCCTGTGTGGCTACACTATGGGAGGAGGTCCTTTAAAGAAAGCGATTTTAGAGCACATAAAAAAAGGCTACAGGGTAAGGGCTACGGTTCCTGCTGCAAAAAGCTTAAGGGACGACCTTTCGGTAGTTAGAAAGTGGGGAATAGAGGTAGTTGAAAAAATAGATAACTGCGACCTATTCCTCTCTGACCTAGACTTTAAAACCTACGAGAGCCTCCTTTCCTGTGCCGGCGTTAAAGAGAGTGTAGAATTTGTAGGAGTTGCCTGTCAGGACCACGGGTTTAAAAAGGGACAAAGCGACAGGATAACCAGGTTTAACTACTTAAAGGAAATCTTAAGTAAAGAGAGGAATCCCCTTAAACTCTTCCACACTGAAGAGCTCCCCTTTTTCAGCCGCTTTAGCTCAATTATCTCTCAGTTAAGGAAAAGAGGAATTAAAGGCTTTGTAATAGACAGTAAACTGGCAGCAGTAGCCGGCGTTATCTCCTACGCTGAAGAAAAGGGAGTAAAGGAGTTTGTCTGTATTGACTGTGGAAACGGGCACACTATGGTATCAACGGTAAAGGAAGGGCTTATTTGTGGCTTTTTAGAGCACCATACAAAGTTTCTCAATCCAGAAAAACTAGAAAAATTTATGGTTAAGTTAATAAAAGGAGAAATAACCTTTAACGAAATATACGAAGACGGGGGACACGGAGCTCTCTTCATTGAAAAAATAAACCCTGAAAAAATATACTTAGTAGGCCCCAACAGAGACAAGTTTAAAGACCTCGGCGAATTTGCCTACCCTCTGGGGGACGCAATGCTCTTTGGCTGCGCCGGACTTTTAAGGGTTTTCACAAAATACAAAAGTCCTTTCCTTTACTAGCTTTAGCATTTTCTACTAATTCTTTTAGTTT
>JALSNF010000013.1 GCA_026987115.1 Desulfurobacteriaceae bacterium | reverse complement strand
CCTTAGAGGCTTGAAGGTCTTATTCGGCTTTTATTTCAAAGAACGCAGGCTAGCAATTTATGCCAGTTATCCGCTTTGTCAAGGCCTAGCTTATTCAACTTTGAGCTTCCAGGAATTTAGGCTTGACCAGGGAAAAGTCAAGCTCCTTTCTTAGAAAGTTCCTTATTCAGTTTTGCCAGCAGCAAATATAGAAGTCCTTTCGCAGGATGTCAAGGGTCTATTATGGGGATTAGTGTTTTTATTACATCTTCTATTCCTTTACCTGTAGTATCTATTACCAGGGCTCCTTTAGGAATCTTTAAGGGAGCCGTTTTCCTTTTTTTGTCAAGTTTGTCTCTCTCTTTTATCTCTTTTAAAACCTCTTCGTAGGATACTTTAAAACCTCTACTTATCAGTTCTTTATATCTTCTCCTTGCCCTTTCTTGAGGAGACGCCGTAAGGAATATTTTAAGCTGAGCTTGAGGGAATATATAGGTTCCTGCATCTCTACCGTCTATTACTACTCTTTTCCCTTTAGCTTCTTTTCTTAAAAGTTTTATAATCAGCTCTCTTACTTTAGGGTGTTTAGCAACTTTTGAGGCTAAAAGGCCGGCTTCTGGAGTTCTGATTTCAGAGCTTACATCCTTTCCGTTAAGTAATACTTGGCCGTTTTCCAGTTTTAAGTTTAAGCTTTTAGCACAGTTAAAAACTTCTTCTTGGTCTTCTAGGTTTATCCCTTTCAGCTTACAAGCGTAGCCTATTGCTCTGTAGAGAGCTCCAGAGTCTAGGTAAAAGTATCCGAATCTCTTAGCTATTTCTTTTGCAAGGGTGCTTTTACCTGCACCTGCCGGGCCGTCTATGGTTATTATTTCCGGCCTTTCCATTTTATCTCCTTAATTTCTTTTTCAAGTTCTCTTTTGAGCTTTAAGAGCTCCTTACTAAAGTAAACCGGGTATTCTTTTTCTACATAGATATTTTTAAGCTCTTGAGGTATTGAGTTAAAACGGTCTAAAAAGTACTCCCTTGATTCTCTTAAGGTAGGAAGTCTCTTTATAAGATTCCCACCTTCTATAACTTTTTCTAACAGGGGCTCTCCCTCTCCTTTTTCATCCCAGAGGGTGATTAGGTCTTTTTCACTTTGTCTGTAAACTTGTTTTCTTCCAGGAAACATCTCTTTGCCAGAGCTCGTTTTCATTACAGGACGACCGTCAAATTCAACTAGCTTATATACGAAGTCTATGTAGGGAGAGTCTGAAGAGGTTCCAAATTTCGTTCCAACGCCAAAGGCGTCAACGGGAGCTCCTTCTTTTAAGATTTTATCTATTTCATATTCATCTAACCCTCCACTTACGATTATTTTACAGTCTTTAAAGCCTTCTTCGTTTAGGATTTCTCTTACCTTCTTTGAGAGTTCTACAACATCTCCACTATCTAACCTTACTCCCTTTAAGGGAATTCCTGTTTCCCGAGAGGCTTCAATGGCATTTTTGAGCCCCATTAGGGTATCGTAGGTATCTATTAAAAGGATTCCCCTATCAGGGAAAGCTTTAAGGTAGGCTTTAAAGGCCTCCTTCTCATTTTCAAAGGCCATTATGAAGGAGTGGGCTACAGTTCCTATTACGGGTATTTTTAGCTCCTTACCCGCTAGAACATTTGAAGTTCCAACAAAGCCTACAAGGTAGGAAGAGTAAGCTGCCTTCATTCCAGCATCGCTTCCGTGGGTCCTCCTTAAAGAGAAGTCGGCAAGGGCTTTACCTTTTGAGACTGAGTAAATGCGGGCTCCCTTACTTGCAAGTAGAGAAGCTACGTGAACTTGGTTCATTAAAGCAGTTTCAAGGAGTTGAGCCTCATATATGGGAGCTTCTACCCTTAAAACCGGTTCACATTGAAAGAAAATCTCTCCCTCTTTTAAAGCCCAAAGGTTCCCAGTAAAACGGAAGTCTTTAAGGAAGTCAAGGAAGTCGTCGGGGAAAAGGTTTAGAGAGTAAAGGTAGTCAATGTCTTCTTTTGAAAAGCTAAGGTTCTCAATGAAGTTTACCACATCCCGTAAACCGGCAAAGACTAAGTAGTTTCTGTTTTTTGGGAGCTCCCTAACAAAGAGTTCAAAGGAGGCCGTTTGAGTTTTACCGCTTTTAAAGTAGGCATATAGCATAGTTAGCTGGTATAGGTCTGTAAGGAGGGGAGATAGAGCCATTATCTACTCCTCTTCACCCCTATTTTCGGGCAGAGATGGCTAATTGGACACTGGGAGCATTTGGGAGAGGTCGGATGGCATATGTGCTGTCCTAAAGCTACTAAGAGTTCGTTTATCTCTTTCCAGTATTTAAGGGGCAACTTTTCTCTAAGGGCAAATTCGGTTTCTTCAGGAGTTTTCGTCTTAACTATGCCGAGCCTGTTTGATATCCTGTGAACGTGAGTATCAACGCATATGCCAGGTTTCCCATAACCTAAGGTTATAACTAAATTGGCCGTCTTTCTTCCAACGCCGGGAAGTTTTAAGAGCTCCTGCAAAGTGTCAGGGACTTTTCCCTTATACTTTTCAACTAATATTCTTGCAATCTCCTTTAAGTTTTTGGCTTTTCTTCTATAAAAACCTACCGGGTAGATAAGGGAGGCTATCTCTTCCTCTTCAAGTTTTAAGAGCTTATAAGGGTCATCTGCAACTTGAAAGAGCCTTGATGAGGCTTCGGCAGTGGTTTTGTCTTTCGTCCTTAAGCTTAATACGGTAGCAACCAGGATTTTAAAGGGGGAGCTCCCCGTTTGAGCCATAAGGGACACCACGGGAACTTCCCACTTCTCCTTTTCCTTTTTAAGGATTTTGATTATCTCCTCTATTCTGTCTTTTTCACCCATTAAAGAGCTCCCTTGTAAAACTATCTAAAGCTAAAAGCCTCTTTAGCAGGTCAGGAAAGTAGGAGAGTTTTACCATATTTGGACCGTCAGACAGGGCCTTTTCAGGTTGAGGGTGGGTCTCAAAGAAGAGTCCGTCAACTCCTACTGCAACAGCTGCTCTAGACAGGTAAGGAACAAACTCCCTGTCTCCTCCACTTGACTTACCTAAACCTCCGGGCCTTTGGACAGAGTGGGTTGCGTCAAAGATTACCTTGTCGGCAAACTTTTTCATAATAGGTATTGAACGGAAATCTACAACTAGGTTGTTGTATCCGAAGGTGGTTCCCCTTTCGGTAAGCCACACTTCATTAGCTCCTGAGACCTTAAGCTTTTCTACCACGTTCTCCATGTCCCAAGGTGCCATAAACTGGCCTTTCTTTACGTTTACGACCTTGCCGGTTTTAGCCGCCTGAACTAAAAGGTCAGTTTGGCGACAGAGGAAGGCGGGAATCTGAAGAACATCAGCAACTTCAGCCACAAGCTCTGCTTGCCAAGGTTCGTGAATGTCAGTAGTAATGGGAAGGGAAAATTCGTTTTTAACTTCCTTTAAAAGTTTTAAGCCCTTTTCTAAACCGGGCCCCCTGTAGGAGTAAATGGAGCTCCTGTTTGCCTTGTCAAAAGAAGCTTTGAAAATAAAAGTGTGCTCTGGAAATTCCCTTTGGAGCTCTTTTAGCTTTTTAGCAACTATAAAAAGAGTATCCCTATCCTCAATAACACACGGACCTGCTATAACTATCATAAAGCCTCCGAAATAAAATAAGTATATGGGACGAAATCTTTACCTTGAGAATCAGTTATAAATAAAAGAGCTTTTTCTATCTTCTCTAAATAACTTTCCTTAAAAACAACAAAACCATTGCGTAGAACTTTAAAGTTCCCTTTAAAAAATGAAAGAAGAGACTTTAACCTCTTCTTTGTTTCCTCTCTAGTTCGCCTACTTTCCAGTTTCCTATTTACTTCCTCAATATCAATAACGAGGTAAGGAACTTCACATATAGCATCTACTAGTTTTTTCTGCTTTTTTGTAAAAAGTCTCTGTGATGCCTCTCTTCTGTAGCTAACCTTTTTAATTTGAATTCCTATGCTTTTATCTTTAACCAAAATACGAGAGTCAATTCCAGCCATATCTAAGTCTGCAGAGGCTTCAAGGGGATATTCTTTTCCGTAAAGTTCTACCCAAAGGTATTGAAAGTGAAATTGAGTTAAAAGGGAAATCCATGTCCTATATATTCTCGCTCTAAAACCTTCCTCAACAAACTGAAGAGAACAGCCGTAAAAATATCTCTTTACAAACTTCATAACAGAGTGGAGGTTCTCTTCCCAGTAAATGCTAAAAAACTCTTCATAACTTATGAACTTTTTCTCCTCCCAGTAAAACTTATAAATTAGAGGAAGAGGATTTAGGGATTTAGGTAAATCCTGCTCTACAGTCTTTATCTTCCTAAGACTCGTATAACCCTGAAGGTCTATCCCTTCAAGGAAGTCCTCATATTTCCTTAAACATCTCTCTTCCATAGCCAACTTTACTCTCCTCCTCTTCAAGCCTTTTCTCAGCAATCCTTATGTAGTCTTCATTTATTTCAAAACCGATAAAGTCCATGCCTAGTCTTTTTGCAACTACGCACTCTGTACCCGAACCTGCAAAAGGAACTACCACAACTCCACCCTTTTTAGGTTTGGCCGATAGGATAAGTCTTTCTATAAGCTCTTCGGGCTTCTGTGTTGGGTGAAGAACTATTTTATGTCCTTGATGTTTTCTTCTCTGTGAAGGGGAATAAACTTCATCGCAATCTTTACATAGGAACCACCTCTCTTTCCTACCAGCTCCCCCTGCCAGTGCAGGAATTTTTAGAACATCGCGGGGGAGAGCTCCCTTTTCGTGAGCTACATAAACTGTCTCCTTATTTCCCTTAGAAAACCTCCCAGGAGTGCTTTTCCTAACTTTTCCAGCAGCAGATTTTAAAAATTGCTCAGTATAGGGCTCCCTTACTTCATCCCTGTTAAATATGAAACTCTCCTTCCAGCAGAGAATTATGCTCTCGTGGCTTCTCTGCCAAAAGTTAAGGGAAGGAACGTTCTTATTTGTATAGTGCCAAACTAGCCAACGCTTATTTATGGGAATTTCCACAAAAATGTAAGCAAGGTTCTCGCTAAAACCGAAAATGAACATAGAACCTGACGGTTTTAAAACTCTTATGGCCTCCTCTATCCACAGTTTTGACCAACTAATGTACTCCTCTTTGTCCCAAGACTCTTTAAAAACACCGAAATCCTTACCAACATTATAGGGAGGGTCTGCAACGATAATGTCTGCAAAATTATCAGGAAGCTTTTTTAATCCGTCCAGAACATCAATTTGGTAAATCCTATTAAGTTCAAGCACTTACTCCTCCAAAAGGCCTGCAGCCTTTTTTAGTTTCTCCACCTCTTCAGGAGTTAATTCTCTGTAATAGCCTCTTGGAAGGTCTCCAAGTTTTATAGGACCAACAGCCACTCGTTTTAGCCTTAAAACTCCGTGGTCAAACCTGTCAAAGAAGCGCCTTACTACTCTATTTTTACCCTGGTCTATAGTGATTTGAACATAGGTATTCCTGCCAGTTTTACTGGGATGGAGGAGTTTAACCTCAAGGGGTTTTATAAAGAACTTCTTTCCCTTGTCATCGGTTAAGAGAGCTCCCTTCCTCATCCTTTCAACCTCGGAAGGCTTAACCTTTCCCTTTACCTTGGCAATGTAAGTTTTGGGAACGTGATATCTTGGATGGGCCAGCCTGTCTGCAAGCTCTCCGTCGTTGGTCATTATGAGGAGACCTTCTGTGTTGTAATCAAGCCTTCCTACAGGAAAGAGTCTAACTGGATACTTCTTAAAGAAGTCGGCAACTATAGGCCGCCTGTCGCCGGGAGCTCTCTCCATCGCCGTTAAAACTCCTTGGGGTTTATTGAAAACCAAATAAACAAACTTCTTGGGAAGCCTTACCCTCTCTCCGTCAACCTTAACAACGTCCCTTTTTGGGTCAACCTCTAAAGCCGGAGAGTCAACAACTTCCCCGTTAACTTCAACTCTTCCCTGCTTTATGAGCTCCTCTACCTTCCTCCTTGCTCCAAATCCCGCATAAGCCAAAAACTTATTTAGCCTCATTCTCTTCCTCCTGATAAAATATTTTAAACGGTATTAAGGGGAAAAAGTGGAAGAACTCCTTTCAAAGATAGACTACGCAGTTTTAAAAGCTACCACTTTAAAAGCGAAAGTCCTTGAAGCTGCAGAGTACACAAAGGAGTTTGGCTTTAAAACCCTATGCGTTTTACCTAAACACATTTCAACTGCACGGCTGGTTTTACCTAAAGAGAGGGTTTCTACTGTGATAGCTTTCCCTTTATCTGGAATCCCAACAGAGTTAAAACTAAAGGAAGTCTCTTACGCCATTAAAGAGGGAGCAGGGGAGCTTGACGTTGTAGTTAACCTTGAAGCGGTTAAGGAGGGAGACTGGAAAGAGGTAGAGAAGGAGCTAAAAGGGATTAGAGAGTTGGCGCAGGAAGAGGTTTTAAAACTCATAATAGAGTGCTGCTACCTAACAGAAGAGGAGAAGAAGACTTTATGTGAAATGGCAAGAGATTACGGTTGGGACTTTATAAAGACCTCAACGGGATTTGGAAGCTACGGAGCTACCCTCTTTGACGTTGAACTCCTTAAGGGCTGGTGCAAAGATAGGGTAAAGGTTAAAGCGGCAGGGGGAATTAGAACCCTTGAAGAGGTTGAAGCTTTCTTAAAAGTAGGGGCAGATAGAGTAGGAACTAGCAGCGGAGTAGAGATTGCAAAGGACCTGTTGCACCGTAGGTAAGTTTAACGCCTTTCACATTGGACACCAGAAACTAATAAAAGAAGCCAAAAACAGGTGTGATAAGGTCTTAATCATATCTATTCAAGGTATAGGAAAAGAGCTCTTTTCCCAAAGGGAAAGGGAAGAGATTTCAAAAAGGCTTAAAGTTGAGATAGTAAACCTTCCCTTTTCTGAGATTAAGGAGCTCTCCCCAGAAGAGTTCTTCCACATCCTAAAAAATCTAGGTTGTAATACGGTAGTAGTGGGTAAGGACTGGAGGTTCGGAAAAGACAGGAAAGGAGGGGTAAAGGAGGCTTTAGAGATTGGCAAAAGGCTGGGAATTGAAGTTGTGCCAGTTGAGACCGTTAATGTAGAAGGAAGGAAAGTTGGAACTTCTTTAATAGAGTCCCTATTAAAAGAGGGGAGGGTTGAAGAGGCAAACAAACTATTAGGCTTCCCTTACTTTGCCATAGGAGAAGTCGTAAAGGGGAAGGGAATAGGGAGGAAAATGGGATTTCCCACTTTAAACGTTAAAAGGGATAAGGAACTCCCGTTAAAAGAGGGAGTTTACTTGGTAAGGGTAAAAATAGACGGTAAAGAGTTTTACGGCCTTTCAAACTACGGGAAAAGGCCAACCTTTGGGGGAAAAGAGAAGTGGTTAGAGATATTTGTACCCCAAAGGGAACTGCCGGAGCTCTACGGCAAAGAGGTGAAAGTTGAGTTCCTTAAGTTTTTAAGGCCCGAAAAGGCTTTTAAAAGCGTTGAAGAGCTGAAAAACCAGATTAAATTAGACCTTCAAACCTTTAAAAGTTTTTTGGAGGAGGAAGTTGGAAGAGAGCTTTAAGTCCGGATACGTAGCAATTTTAGGAAGGCCAAACGTAGGAAAGTCAACCCTTTTAAACAGCTTACTTGGAACAAAGGTTGCAATTGTAACCGACAAGCCCCAAACCACCAGACACAGGATTGTAGGCGTAAAACACCTTAAAGGTGGCCAGATAGTCTTCCTTGACACCCCGGGAATCCACAAAGAGAGGTTTGAACTTAACAAGTACATGAACGAAGTTGCCTTCAGCGTGATACCTGACGCAGACATAATACTTTTCTTAGTTGACGCAAGGCAGGGACTAACTGAAGCAGACAAGAAGATACTTGAAACGATAGGAAACGAAAGGAGAAAAGACTCAAAAGTTATAGTGGTGATAAACAAGATTGACGGGGTAAATAAGGAGGAGCTCCTACCTTTAATTGAAGAGATAAGCAAGGAATTTCCCTTCGTTGACGAGATAGTCCCGATTTCTGCAACCAGGGGAACCAACTTAGACAGGCTCCTTGAGCTCCTTGTAAAGTACCTTCCCCAAGGGCCAAAGTATTACGAGGACCACATGATAACCGACCAACCTCTAGAACAGTTTATAGCGGAGATAATAAGGGAGAAGATAATGCTTTTAACGAGGGAAGAGGTTCCCCACGCAACTACGGTTCAAGTAGTTAACATACAACCGGGAGACAGAAACCCAAACATGTTAGTAATAGACGCAGACATAATCGTTGAGAAAGAGTCCCAAAAGGCAATTATAATAGGGAAGGGAGGACAAAGGCTAAAAAAGATAGGCCAACTTGCAAGGGAAGAGCTTGAAAGCCTTTTAGGGAAGAGGATTTACCTTAGACTCTGGGTAAAGGTAAAAGAGGACTGGAGGAGCAGACCCGAACAGTTAAGGGGACTTGGGTACTCTTATTAAAGGGGAGGAAATGGAAAGAGAACTAAAGGCCTTTTTAATATACGCTTACGTTTTTATCTTCATATACATGCTAAATAGCCTTCTCCTTTGGCTCTTCTTTAAATTTCACCTTCCTAACTTTTTAGCAACTATAGTTGAAAGTTTAACAATGATATTCGGTCTCTTTTTTGCATACACGAAAATAGCCGAAAAGTACCTTAAAGTGAGCGAGAGGAAGAAAATTGCCGTTGGATGGCTGTGGCAGTTTATACCCTTTGTTTTTATATCTGCCCTTTTACTTTTTTTAAGCCTCTCCCTTTTAAAGGGAGCTCCCTCTCTGGCAGTGTTCCTTTACTTAAACCTGGACCTTGTAGCTCTTTACTTTACCTTCAAGCTTTCTTTAAGGAAACTAAAAGAGGGAGAAAATGGCTAAGTACCTTCAAGGAGCCGCTTTTTACCTATTTGCCTACTTTATCTTGGGGCTTGTTAACTCAGGGATAATGTACCTTTCAGTAAAACTGCTCCACGTAATGCCCGTAATTACGTTGGGATTCCTCCTTTTCACCTCCGTAGTAGTCCTCTTTTTCGCCTTTAAGAAGTCTTTAGAGCTCTTCATACTTGAAGGAAAAAGTGTAAGCGAAGGGAGAGTTATAGTCGCTTGGCTAATTCACCTTATACTCTTTATAGTAATTGCCTCTTCTATTGAGGTAGGACTACTTACTAAACTGGGAAATCCGAAGCTGGTTAAGATATTAACGGTATTTACGAATTTCCTGGTATTTTTCACTATCTACTGGCTGGTAGTTAAGTCTTTGATTGAAAGGGGAGTTAAACTTGAGGCTTGACAGACTTCTTGCAGAAGCAGGCTTTGGAAGCCGTTCTGAGGTAAAAAAGCTCATAAGGAAGGGAGCAGTTAAGGTAAAAGGAGAAGTTGTAAAAGACCCTTCCTTTAAAGTTGACCCAGAAAGGGACGAGATAACCGTAAACGGAGAACTGGTAAGCTATGAAAAGGACTACTACTTAATTTTAAACAAGCCTTCAGGCTACATAACATCTACAAAAGATAGGGAATTAACCGTTATGGAGCTGGTCTCAGACCTCCCAAGGTTTCAACGCCTTTTCCCCGTAGGAAGGCTTGATAAAGACGCTGAAGGACTCCTCTTAATGACAACAGACGGAGAACTTGCCCACAGGTTAACCCATCCAAAGTGGAAAGTTCCTAAAACTTACTTGGTTGAAGTTGAAGGGGAGGTTAAAGAGGAAGAGCTTGAACCTTTAAGGAAGGGAATTAAACTGAAAGATTTTACGGCAAAACCAGCAGAAGTAGAGTTATTGGAAAAAGGAAAGGAAAGTTCTAAACTCTTAATAACTATTAAAGAGGGGAAATATCATCAGGTTAAAAGGATGTTTGCCGCTATTGGTCATCCGGTTAAGTACCTAAAGAGAGTAAAGTTTGGAAGTATAGAGCTTGGGGAGCTCCCAAGGGGAGAGTACCGCCACCTAACAAAGGAAGAGGTAAAAAGGCTAAAAAGGGAAGTTAAGCTTGAGCCTTAACGAGTTTTACGAAGTTCTCAAGGAGTTTAAGTCCTGCCCTTTGGCTCTTTTCCGGGTGGAACTGAGTTGCAAAGACGTTATCTTTTTCAATTGACGAGGTAAAGAAGAGGCCCCCGTAATCTGTTTTAGTTAAAACGACTCCTTCCTCTTCAGGTTTAACGTAATAGGAATGGACGAAGTAGAAAAACTCTCCCTCTTTAATTCCTTCAAGTAAAGGAGACTCTTTCTTCTTAAAAACTTGATTCCATCCCATGTGGGGAATTTTAAACTCAGGAGGAAGGTTAAACTTAATTACCTCTCCCTTTATAAGGCCTAAACCTTCAGTCTCTCCAAACTCGTAGCTCTTTTCAAAAAGGAGTTGAAGGCCAAGACATATACCCAAAAGGGGCTTCCCCTTTTTAACCTCTTCAATCACAACATCCCAAATTCCCTTTCCCTTTAAGTTTTTAACTGCGTCCCTAAAGGCTCCCACTCCGGGAAGAACTAAAGCTCTTGAATCTTTTAGTTTTGAAGGTTCACCTGTAATCACAACATCGGCTCCTACATACTCAAGGGCTTTCCCTACGCTCCTTAAGTTCCCCATTCCGTAGTCAATAACTGCAATCACTTTAAACCTCCAGGCATTGAGCCTAAAAGGTACTTAATGTCTTGGTCTCCAAAGAGAACTCCAGCTCCAAGGTAAACGCCTCTCCACTTGTGGTAAAGGAGCTCGTCCCCTCCCCCGTAGATAAACCAGTTCTTCTTAAAGAAGTACTTTATCCCAACCCTTAAGTGGGGCGGTATGTCGTCTCCCTTAGAGTCCTTCCTTCCCGTATCCCAAAGGTCTGAAGTTATGAGCCACTTGTCGTTAAATATGTAGTCAAGACCTACTCCTCCGGTACTCTCTTTTAAACCTCCCCTAAGGACAATTTTACTTCCAGGATGGAACCAGTTATCGTTAAAGATTCTCGCATACTGGAGGGTAAACTCAGTTCGGTAGTTGGTTTCAATCTCTTCTCTGTAATAGGGAGTAGGAGAAGAGGAAATATAGTACTTTTTCCTGTCAATCTTCCCTTGGGAGTCTCCAACAACTTCAAACAGGTAGTAGTGGTCTTTGGAGGGGACCACCTTAAGCGTAAATATCCCCCTTCCTTCACCTGTCCTGGTGTTAACGTCTCCCCGAAAGCCAACGTAGGTTCTCGTTTTCTCAAACTTATCTGCCAGCTTACCTAAGGTATTGGCAGTTTTAGTAAGGCTCTTATAGAGCTTGTCGTCGTTAAAGAGCTTACCTATGGTCCCTTTACCTTCATTAACCTTAGCTAAGAGCTCTTTAAGCTCCTTTGTTGAAGCCTTTATGTTCTCTATCGTATCTTCAATTTCCTTAGTGTTCTTTGTATTAAGGAGCTTTTGTAGCCTAAAAGTGAGTTTATCTAGATTAGCTGCTATTTTCGGCGCTTTTTCAGAGGCTTCCCTCAAACTAACAACTATTTTCCTAATGTCCTGCCTGTTCTCATAGGTCATCTCTGAAAGCTGTTGGGTAAGCTGGTTAACGTTATCCATTATCTGGGGAAGGTCTTCCCTTAGTGATTCTGTTAAAGCAAGGGCGTTTTTTAAGAGCTCCCTCACGGTACCCCTGTTCTCGCTAACCAGCTGGGAAACTTCGTTAACGGCTTTATTTACGCTCTCTGTAAGCTTATTAACTTTGTCCATTATAAGGGCAAGCCTGTTTTTTCCGTCTGGAGTGATTAAGGCCTGGTTAAACTTAGTTAAGAGCTGGTTTAAAGAGCTCATAACTTCGTCCATAGAGGCAGGAACTTGGGTTCTGACTATTACGGCACCTGGAGGAAGGGGTTTTGCAGGAGGACTTCCAGGCTCTATCTCAACATACTTTTCTCCCATAAGTCCCATAGTCTCTATCTTTGCAATTGCGTTCTGGTATATAGTTATAGGCTTAGTTAAGACTATCTTTACCAAGGCTTTCCCGTCTTTAACCCCAACAGAGACCACCTTCCCAACTGTAACGCCTGCAACCCTAACCGGAGCGTCCTTTTCAAGGCCTGCGGCGTTCTTAAAGTAGATAAGGTAGCTTTTGTTTTCTATCCCCCTTTTAAACTTCATGGGCTCCAAGGTAGTAGCTATTAAGCCAAGGCCTGCCAAGCCAGCTACTACAAAAGCACCTACTTTTGCTTCTAAACTGAGCTTACCCATCTCTTTGCTCCAAAAGTTCAGTTATAGGTCCTTCAGGTTCACCGTTTATAAACTGCTTAACTATAGGGTTTTGACTTCTTTTTATCTCTTCGGGCGTTCCCACTTCAACTATCCTACCGTCAAAGAGTATTGCAATTCTATCTGCAATTCTAAAGGCACTTTTAACGTCGTGGCTAACAACCACGCAGGTTTTATTAAAGTCGTCCCTAAGTTTTAAGATTAACCTATCTAAAATTGCAGTCATAACAGGGTCTAAACCGCTGGTAGGTTCGTCAAAGAGAATACACTTTGGGTTCATACACAGGGCTCTGGCTACTGCTACCCTCTTCCTCATACCTCCGGAAAGCTCACTTGGATATAGGTCTTGAGTTCCCGATAGGCCTAAAAGGGAAAGGTAGTAGTCTGCTTTTTCTCTTGCCTCTTTCTCTTTCAGTCCCTTTTTCTCAATCAGGTAAAAGGCAACGTTGTACCACACTGGGTATGAGTCAAAGAGAGCTCCACTTTGGAAGACGTAAGTTAAGGTTTCCCTAAACCTCTCAACTTCCTCTTCCCTTTTTAGGTTTAAAACGTCTATCCCGTAAACTGTAATTTTTCCACTGTCAGGCTTTATAAGTCCTGCTATCTGCTTTAACAAAACGCTTTTTCCGGTTCCAGAAGGCCCCATAACAACGAAAACTTCCCTATCGTAAACTGTAAAGGTTATACCTTTGTGAACCTCCTTTTTCCCAAAACTCTTTTTCAGGTTTTCTACAACTATGGCCTTCTCTTTCATAGGTTAAAGAGCCTCAGTAAGTATGTTATAAGGTAGTCAAATATCAGTATTGCAATTGAGGAGCTCACAACCGCCTTTGTGGTTGACTCTCCAACTCCCTTTGCTCCCCCTCTAGTGTAATAACCGTAAAGACAACTTATACTAGCTATCAGAAAGCCAAAGACAGCCGCTTTAATAAGACCGTGGTAAACATCACTCATCTCTGCCAAGTTTTGAGTGTAGCGAAGGTAGAGGGTTTTGTTAACTCCAAAGAGGTGAACGCTGACCAAATATCCCCCTATGTAGCCTACTATGTCGGAAACTATAGTTAACAGGACGAGGGAGACAACGGAAGTATAGAGCCTAGGGGTTATTAGGAACTTTATGGGGTTTACCGCCATCATCTCAAGGGCATCTATCTGCTCTGTAACTCTCATAGTTCCAATTTCCGCAGCCATTGCGGAACCTGAACGAGCAGTAACCAAAAGGGCAGAAAGGACCGGAGAGAGCTCCCTTGCCATTGAAATTGCAACCACGGCACCTATCATGTATTCAGCGTTAAACCTGTGAAAGGCAGAGTAGGTCTCAAGGGCAATAACTCCGCCGGTAAAGAGGGAGGTTATGGCAATTACGGGAAGGGAGTCTGAACCTATGGTAGCAAAGTAGTAGAGGTAGCGCTTTAAACGGAAAGGCCTTTTAAAAGCCAAAGAAACAGCCTTTAAGGACAGTAAAAACCACCTCCCCCAGAATTCAAGGAAACCAATTACATAGGAGCCTATCTTCTCTAAAAGGGAAATTAACAAGGTTAACCCCTTCCTTTAAACCAAGGATTCCAATATTATAAAGTTTTAACTTGTATTATAACCTTTTGTGTTATCCTTTGGCCTAAATTTTAGGAAACCTTTACGCCGGGAGTTAAGGAGATGGCAGAGGAGAGGATTATTGAGCAGAGAAAGGAAAAGGTAGAAAAGCTTAAAGAACTGGGCTACGAGCCTTACGCATACGGCTACAGCGTAAATGCAAAGGCAAAAGAGCTCTTAACCAAGTTTAAAGACGCCAAGGAGCTCCCAAAGGAGGAGTTCTCCCTTGCAGGGAGAATAGTCTCTATGAGGATTATGGGAAAGGCTGCCTTTTTCCACATTCAGGACGAAAGCGGGAAGATACAGTGCTACATAAGAAGGGATGTAGTAGGGGAGGAGTTTTATAACCAAGTATTTAAAAAGCTACTAGACATAGGAGACATAGTCGGAGTTAAAGGGGAGCTCTTTAAAACGAGAACCGGAGAGTTAACCGTTAACGTTAGAGAGCTAAAACCACTAACAAAGTCTTTAAGGCCTTTACCTGAGAAGTGGCACGGCTTAAAGGACACAGAGAAAAGGTACAGACAGAGATATTTAGACCTAATAGTAAACCCGGAAGTTAGGGAGATATTTAGAACGAGGACAAAGGTAATTAAGGCCATAAGGGAGTTCTTAGACAGTAGAGGCTTCCTTGAGGTTGAAACTCCCATTTTACAGCCGATAGCCTCAGGAGCAGCGGCAAAGCCCTTTATAACTCACTACAACGCCCTTGACATAGACGTTTACTTAAGGATAGCTCCGGAGCTCTACCTTAAGAGACTGTTAGTTGGAGGGTTTGAAAGGGTTTACGAGCTTGGGAAAAACTTTAGGAACGAAGGAATAAGCACCCGCCACAACCCAGAGTTTACAATGGTTGAGTGGTACATGGCCTACGCAGACTATAACGACTTAATGGAAATGACAGAGGAGCTCTTTGAGTTTCTCCTTGACAAGGTAATAGGTAAAGGAGTAAGGGAAATAGAATATCAAGGTGAAAGAATATCCTTTAAGAGGCCTTTTAGGAGGATATCCTACCTTGGGGAGCTCTCCAAGAAGACCGGATTGACCGAAAAGGAGCTTTTACACGACGAGGAAAAGGTCCTAGAAAAAGCTAAAGAGGTAGGAATAGAAAAGGCAGAAGAGATTTCCCACTTTAAGAGGGTGCAGGAGCTCTTTGAAAAACTCGTTGAGCCGGAACTAATACAACCTACATTCGTAATAGACTTCCCTAAGGCAATCTCTCCCCTTGCGAAGGAAAAGAGGGACAACCCGGAACTTGTAGAAAGGTTTGAGCTCATAATATTTGGAAGAGAAGTAGCAAACGCCTACACAGAGCTAAACAACCCCAAAGAGCAGGAAGAAAGGTTTAAACAACAGCTTGAAGAGAGAGCAAGGGGAGACGAAGAGGCAATGGAATACGACGCCGACTTTATAACGGCACTAGAATACGGAATGCCTCCAACGGCAGGAGAGGGAATAGGAATAGACAGGCTGGTAATGCTCCTTACAAACAAAGATTCAATAAGAGAGGTCCTCCTTTTCCCACAACTTAGGCCTGAAAAGAGATGTGGAGAGGAAATCTGCGAGGTAGAGTAGGTTGAATCCCCTTTTAAGGTGGCTCTCTTTCAGGAAATTAAGGGCAAAGGGGTATTCCTCCTTTGCCTTTCTCATATCGGTTCTTGGAGTAGTAGTAGGCGTTGGAGCTCTCATAATAGTAAACTCAGTAATGAGCGGCTTTCAAGACGCCATAAAAGAGAGGCTCCTTTCTGCAAACGCAGAGATAATAGTTATGAGGAAAGACGGAGGCCCCTTTACCCGCTACAAATACGCTTTAAAGAAGATAGAAGAGATTAAACACGTCAAAGGTGCAGAACCTTTCGTATATATTCCGGTAATGGCTGTAGGTTCCTCTTCAAGCACTGCCTCAAGTGCCTCTTTAAGGGGCTGTGAGCCACAACTTGAACCGAAAATAACCTCAATACCCAAACATATGGTTTTAGGAGACTGGGAGCTCTTTAAGAGAGCCAAAGGAGGGGTAGTAATAGGAAGGATATTAGCAGACAACTTAGGGATAACCGTGGGAGACAGGATAAAGCTAATCTCCCCCTTAGGGGTAAGAACTCCCTTTGGGGTAATTCCCAAGAGCGCAACTTTTACGGTAGTGGGCATCTTTGAAGTAGGGATGTACCAATTTGACTCCTCCTTAATACTGGGAAAGTTAAACGAAGTAAAGAAAGCCTTCGGTTTGGGTGAAGGAGTTAGCGGTATAATGGTAAAAATTGACAGCTTAAAGAACCTTAAAGTAGTAGAAAGCCAAATTAGAAAAGTTCTAGGAAACAGCTACTCAGTCCAAGATTGGATATCCTTAAACAAAAGCCTCTTCTCGGCACTAAAACTTGAAAAGTTAGCTATGTTCTTAATACTAACCCTAATAGTTCTCGTAGCCTCTTTTAACATATCAAGCCTTTTAATGGTAAACGTAAACAACCGCTCAAGGGAAATTGCAATACTTAAGGCAATGGGAGCACAAAACGGCTTCATTTTAAAGGTATTTGTCCTTCAAGGCCTGCTGGTAGGCCTAATAGGAACGGCAATAGGAGAAGTTATAGGAATAACAGTATCCCTTTTAGGGGAAAAGTACAAATTAATTCCGCTACCTCCTGACGTTTACTACATAGACCACCTTCCCTTTAAGCTCCACCTATCAGACTGCATAATAGCCGCAGTTGCAGCAATAATCATAAGTGCAGTTGCAACTATCTACCCTGCCCTTAAAGCAGCAAGAACTGAACCAGTTAAAGTCCTTAAAATTGGGGAGAGTTAATTGAAAGGTATAGTTAGGAAAGCGAAAATCTCAGACTCAACAAGGATACAGGAGCTCATAAACGAATACGCAAAGTTGGGGCTTATGCTGCCGCGCTCAATTCAGAGTATTTACGAGAACATAAGGGAGTTCTGGGTATATGAAGAAGAAGGGAGAGTTTTAGGGGTCTGCGCTCTTACTATTTTCTGGAGCGACTTAGCAGAGATACGCTCACTGGCAGTTGACCCTGAGAATACAGGAAGGGGAATAGGGAGCTCCCTAGTAAAAAAAGCCCTAGAGGAAGCTCAAGAGTTTGGAATACCAAGAGTATTTACCCTCACTTACCAAGTAAAGTTCTTTGAGAAGTTGGGGTTTAAGGTAATTGAAAAGGAAAAGCTCCCCCACAAGATATGGAAAGACTGTATAAACTGTATAAAGTTTCCAAACTGCGACGAGACAGCTATGGAAATAAAACTTAATCCTGAGGAAAAAAATGAAAGTTTGGAAAGAAGTTGAAGG
>JALSNF010000012.1 GCA_026987115.1 Desulfurobacteriaceae bacterium | reverse complement strand
ATTTGTTTAGAGTTAAGTTGACAATTTTGTAAGTTAGAGTTGACAAATTTGTTAAAGCTCTAAGGTATCGTAGAGTTTTGGCAGATAGACCTTGTTAATTCCTGCTTCTTTTACTTTCCCGTAGAAAGCTTCTTGAACTTCTCTCTCTCCGTGGACCAATATAACTTGAGTCTCCCTATGGGAAGCCTTTTTGAGCCAATGTAAAAGCTGTGGCTGGTCTGCGTGGGAGGAAAAGCCGTTAATGGTATAGACCTTTGCGTTAACCTTTACTATTTCGTTAAATACTTTTACTTTCCTTTTACCTTCAACTATCTCCCTACCTAAAGTTCCTTCTGCCTGGTAGCCTACGAAAACTATTGAGTTATTCTTGTCCCAAATCCTGTGTTTTATGTGGTGAAGTATCCTTCCGCCGGTGCACATTCCGTTCCCGGCTATTATTATTGCCCTTCCACGGTAGTAGTTAATTTTCTTTGACTCTTCAACTGTCTTTGTAAACTCTAGGTAAGGGAAGTTAAAGAGTCCCCTTTCCCTCATTTCCTTTACTACTTTTTCCTCTAGGCACTCTGGGTGTCTTTTAAAGGTCTTAGTTATTGATATTGCTAGTGGAGAGTCCAGGAAGACTTTGCAGGGAGGGAGCTCCCTTTTTTCGTACATCTTCTTAAGGATGTAAAGTAGGTCTTGGGCCCTTTCAAGGGCAAATGTAGGTATGAGGACAACTCCATTCCTTTTAAAGGTGGAAAGTATCGCCTCTTTAAACTCTTCAACAGACTCTTTAAAACTCTTGTGTTTCCTGTTTCCGTAAGTTGTCTCTATGAGTACTATGTCTCCTTTTGGAGGTTCTTCAGGGTCTTTAATTAAGGGTTTTCCTTCGTTTCCTATGTCTCCGCTGAATATTAGCTTTTTCCCTTCAATTTCAATTTCAATAAACTCAGAGCAGAGGATGTGGCCTGCGTCGTGGAATTTAAACTTTATTGGGCCTACAGAGTACCACTTGTAAAAAGAACACTCTTTAAAGTGGCTAAAGGTGTCAAAAACGTCGTCAGTGGTATATAGGAGCTCCTTTGGCCTTTTCCCTTCTCTTAACCTCCTTCTGTTTTCCGTCTTTATGTTTTCCTGTTGAACTTGAGCAGCGTCAAGGAGGATAAGTCTTGATATGTCAATCGTCCCTGAAGTTGCAAAAATCTTTCCCTTAAATCCCCTCTTTACTAAAAGGGGAAGCCTTCCACAGTGGTCAAGGTGCCCGTGGGAAAGTATCACAAAGTCTATCTCTTCAGGTTTAAAGGTAAATTTGCCGTTAAGCTCTTCCAGCTCTTCGCTTCCTTGAAATAGTCCACAGTCAAGGAGGAACTTTGTGTTTCCAGTTTCTATTAGATGACAGCTTCCCGTGACTACGCCTGCGGCTCCGTTAAAGGTTATTTTCAACTTACTCTCCCGTTCCCTTTACTTTATATAGTACCATTGTTGGGAAGTCGTCGTAAACCAGTTTAAACAGGTTTTTATCATAGTTCCTCAGTATGTACATTTGGTTAAACATTGACCTAAAGGGCTGTTCAGCCATTAGTAAGTATAAAGTTCCCCTTTTTGTGATTACCTTTTCAATGGTTATCCCTAAAGGATTTCCGTAGTCCAATTCTTTAATTTCACTTCCTTTAATGACGTACCTTTTTACAGGTAAGCTCCTACCGTTTAAAACAACTTTCCCTAAAAGTTTGTCAAATACGGCGTTTTTGCAAAGGAGCTCTCCCTTACTCTCCCTACAGAAATTAAGCTCAATAATGCCGTTTCTCTCTCCCCTTTCAAGCTTAAAGTTCCAAGTTCCAAAGTAGTTTATCCAGAAGAACTTACCTATTTCATCTTCCGTAAAGGCCCAGTAAACCGGAGACTTAATCTTTTTAGAGTACTTACCTTTAAAGACTTCCTCTCTTATCTCTTCTGGTCTTTTCCCTTTTTTAAGGAGCTCCCTTATCCCTTCTGCTCCTAAATTTGAAATCCCCAAGATTACATTATAGGCAACCTGAGGGTTAGGTGTTGAATAGGAAGTGGCTACAAAGTAGGTTTTTGGTGATTTTTGACTTCCTCCATCATGGTAAGTTGCTCTTCTAGATAAGTACTGTATGGCGTAACCATAATCCCACCAAGTCCAGACCCAACTTCCTTTGGGGGTTAGACTTTTAAGTTTTAAGAAGTCCCCTTCAAGCTGAGGAGTTATTTTAGGCCTTGCAATTACTTTAAATGAAAGTGAGTTAAAAGCGATAATTGTTCCAGTTAGAAGGAGGAAACCGACCAGGTAGCCTCCCAGTTTCAGCTTTTCCTTTTTAAGAGTCCCTATTAAAAGGTCAAATACATATCCCAAACCGGCTCCTACGAAAGGAGCTAAGTACATTGCAAACCTATTCCCTCCAAAAAATGCCATTAAACCTATAAGGAAAATAGGTATTAAAATCAATGTTTCGTAGAATTTCCTCAAAAGGAGAAAGAAGAAACCTGCAATGCCTACAAAAAACAGAAGTTCATTTCCACATGTGAATTTGCCGATTTGGGGAACGTTAACGTGCCTAACTTCGCTAATTGACATTGATATATTGGGAAAACCTTGAACTTCTGGTTTGAAATAGTTTATTATGTAAGTTTTAGTTAATCCTACAAGGTTTGTTATTCCTTCAAAAACTAGAACCGGGTTAAAAAATAGAAAAGCTAAAAAAAGCTCTTTGGTTTTAAACCTTTTAGTGAAGAAGAAAGCTATCACGAAGAAAGTAAAAATTGCTAAGTTTATGCCTGGGTGTTGGTACCACCAGTAGTAGAGCTGAGAAGCTACTCCTGCAAGGAGTAGGCTAATTATCCTCTCTTTTCCCTCTGTTTTAAAGTAGTGGAGGAGGAAGAGGGCTATTGTAAATGGAAAGAAGAGGTTTAGCGAGTCTGTGTCAAACCTTGCTATTGAAGTCCTTACTAGGTAAAGGAGAGATACTACCGTTAAAAGTGAAGCTCCAAAGCCTGTAAAGGGTAGTCTAAGCTCGTAAAAGTAAAATACTAAGGGGATAACCACTAAAACTGCCAGAGCCGGAGTTAGCCATACTGAGACGTTTTCTATGTAAGTTCCTTGGGATTTTGCTATCTTTGCTCCAAGCCAGCTTTCCATAGGGATAATTTCCGGGTAGGTGGCGTTATCTGGAACAAACCTTAAAGGGTCTTTCTTTCCTCCCTTATAAGTGCCTTCAAGGTAATCTTTCCCGAACTTTGCAAAGTAGAAGGCGTCGTAGCTTGTAAAGAGAGCTCTCCCTTGGTAAAAGAAAAACTGTTTATACCTTTCCCAAACCTTTAGGTCGTCAAGTCTTATTTTCAGGCCTACCGTTAAGGGAATTAAAATCAACAGAAGCAGTAAAGAAACCTTTTTTGCTTTCAACTCTCCCCCTACTTTAGCTTCTCCCTTAAAGTCCCTTCACTTACGGGGCCTAAAATTACTTCTTCAATTTTACCCTCCTTGGTTATTACTAAAGCTGGCGTTGCAAGTATCCCTACGCTCCTTGCAGCTTCCGGGTTTTCTAAAACGTTAACCTTAATGAAACTAACTTTCTTAAGCTCTTTAGAGAGTTTCTTGTAAACAGGTTCTACCATTTGGCAGGGCTTACAGTTTGGAGAGTAAAAGTAAATTACCCCTTTTCCTTTTTTTAGTCTATTTACGTTTGGTATTCCTTCTGGAAGGGGTCTTCCCTTTAGGCTTTTTGCTTTCCACTTCCAGTAAAACCTTAAGCCTACAACAAATAAAAGTGAAAAGACTATTAAAACGAATATTATGTCAAAGAATATAGCTGCTACCTTTAAAAGGGGTTCTGGGATAGACATAACTATACCTCCCGGTTAAAATTGAAGCTAATTATAATAGGCTTAAGCGGAGGAGCCAATGAGTTATGAGCATAAGGAGATTGAGCTTAAGTGGCAAAAGGTTTGGGATAAAGAAGGAGTTTTTAAGAGCTCCCCTTCAGCTTCTAAGAAGTACTATGTTCTTGAAATGTTCCCCTACCCTTCGGGAAAAATTCACATGGGGCACGTTAGGAACTACTCTATAGGAGATGTAATAGCAAGGTTTAAGAGGATGAAAGGTTTTAACGTCCTTCACCCTATGGGCTGGGATGCTTTTGGGCTTCCGGCTGAGAACGCCGCCATAAAAAGTGGAGTTCACCCTAAAGAGTGGACCTTTTCAAACATAGAGAATATGAAGGAAGAGCTTAAGAGGCTAGGCTTTTCTTACGATTGGGAAAGGGAGATAGCAACTTGTTCCCCTGAGTATTATAAGTGGAACCAGTGGCTGTTTTTAAAGATGCTTGAAAAGGGAATAGCTTATAGGTCAAAGGCTCAAGTTAACTGGTGTCCCTCTTGTCAGACCGTCCTTGCAAACGAGCAGGTTGACGAGGAGGGAAGGTGTTGGAGGTGTGGAACTACCGTTGAGCAAAGGGAGATTGACAGCTGGTTTTTAAGGATAACAGACTACGCTGAAGAGCTCTTAAAGGACCTTGAACTCCTTAAGGGCTACTGGCCTGAGCCTGTAATAACTATGCAAAGGAACTGGATTGGAAAGAGCGTAGGTGCCGAAGTTGAGTTTAAGGTTGAGGGCAGGGATAGTGTTATAAAGGTCTTTACCACAAGACCAGATACTCTTTTTGGGGTAACTTACCTGGTTTTAGCTCCGGAAAATCCTTTAACCCTTGAGTTGTCTAAAGGGACTCCTCAAGAAAGGGAAGTTAGGGATTTTGTTGATAAAATTAGGAAAACTGAAAAGAGGAAAAGGGCAACTGGAGAGCTTGAGAAGGAAGGAGTTTTCTTAGGAGTTTACGCTGTTCACCCTCTTACCGGGGAGAGAGTTCCAGTATATACTGCCAACTTCGTTTTAATGGACTACGGAACGGGAGCCGTAATGTCCGTTCCAGCTCACGACCAAAGGGACTTTGAGTTTGCTAAAAAGTACCGTTTACCTGTAAAGGTTGTAGTTTCTCCGAAAGGTGAAGAGCTAGACCCTCAGTCGCTCACTCAAGCTTATACGGCCGGCGGAGTTTTGGTTAATAGTGGCAAGTTCTCAGGACTAGAGAGTGAAAAGGCGAAAGAGGAGATAGTTAAAGAGCTTGAAAGGCTAGGTAAAGGAAGAAGAAGCGTTCAATACAGGTTAAAAGATTGGAACATATCAAGACAGAGATACTGGGGAACTCCTATTCCGGTTATTCACTGCCCAAACTGTGGCATAGTTCCAGTTCCTGAAAAGGAGCTCCCAGTTAAGCTGCCAGAGAGAGCTCCCCTTTTAGGGGAAGGACGCTCTCCCCTTGAAAGGGTTCCAGAGTTTATAAAAGTTAAGTGCCCAAAGTGTGGAGCTCCTGCTAAAAGAGACCCAGACACAATGGACACCTTCTTTGACTCTTCCTGGTATTTCTTAAGGTACTGTTCCCCGAAAGAGGAAAAACTTCCCTTTAACCCAAAAGAGGCTTCTTACTGGATGGTAGTTGACCAGTACATAGGGGGAATAGAGCACGCCGTTTTACACCTCCTCTATTCAAGGTTCTTTGCTAAAGTTTTAAGGGACATAGGCCTTTTTAAAGAGCCTGATGATTCCCATCAGATAGAGTTCTTTAAGAGTGGAGAGCCCTTTAAGAACCTCTTAACCCAAGGTATGGTTAACAAGAGGTGGATTAGCGTAAAGGGACTCCTTGAAGCCTTAAACTTAACTGAAGAGAGCCCGCTTGGAGCTCTCATAAAAGCTTTAACTGGAAAGGATGTTGAACTCTCCGAAACCATAGGTTCCCTAATGAAGAGGAACCACATTACCCTTGGAGATAACGCTATTTTGCTCCTTAGCACTGAGGAGATTTCAAAATTCCTTGATAGAGAGCCTTCTTTAGTTTTAAAGCCCTATGAGGAAAAGTTCGGTGAAGTCTCAAAGATGAGCAAGTCTAAGTTAAACATAGTTAACCCTTCTGAGATGGTTGAGAAGTACGGAGCAGACGCTACAAGGCTCTACGTTCTCTTTGCTGCCCCTCCCGAGTCAGAGTTTGAGTGGAAAACTGAAGGGATAGAAGGAGCTTACAGGTTTTTAAGGAAACTCTTTAACTTCGTCAGCGAAAATAGGGAGCTCTTAAAGAGTTCTTATCAGGGGGAGCTCTCTAAAGAAGGAAAAGAGCTTAGAAGGAAAACCCACCAGACCCTTAAGAAGGTCTCCTCTGAACTTGACGAAAGGTTTAAGTTTAATACGGCGATAGCAAGTATTATGGAGCTCTTTAACCAGATTACGAGCTTTAAACCTCAAACTGAGGGTGATAAAGGAGCCCTCAAAGAGGCTGTGGAAAAGCTGTTAATTATGCTCTATCCCTTTTCTCCTCACATTTGCGAAGAGCTCTGGGAGCTTATAGGTAAGGGAGAGCTCTTAGCTAAAACCTCCTGGCCGGAAGTTGACGAAGAGGCGCTGAAAGAGGAAGAAGTTGAAATTCCAGTTCAGGTAAATGGGAAAGTTAGGGCTGTCGTAAAGGTTCCCTCTGATGCCAAAGAGGAGGAAGTTAAAGAGCTGGTTTTAAGGGAACCTAAGGTGCAAAGAGTTTTAGAAAACAAAGAAATTGTTAAGTTTATATACAGGCCGAAGAGGATAGTAAACATTGTTGTGAGGTAGGTTTGCTGAGATTCCTTTCTCTCCTTTTACTTCTTTTACTCGGCGGGTGTGCAACTACCGGCTCTTTTACTAAGCCGAAGAAACCTGAGCACCTTTACTTGGAGCCCATAACAAACAGGACCTCCCAAGAAGGGCTTGACGTTATCTTCACTCAAGTTGCAGATGAGGTTTTCTACTCAGACCCTCGGTTTAAGGTTGATTCACTTCCGGTTCCAGATAGAACTCTCGTTGTTAAGGTGTCTGTAAACTCTGTTTCTGCGACCCCTGTTGGTTATGACAGAAATGATGTTGCGAGAGAGTACATGTTAACCGTTAAGGCTACTGTAAAGGTCTTTAAATATGGCTATAAAAAGCCGCTTTATACATTTCAAGTTGAGAGATACGGCTTTTATAACACTTACGGAACAGCTTCTGACATAGAGGAGAAGAGGAGAGAGTGTTTAAGGAGGGTAGCTAGGGAAATATTTAGGGAAGTGGGAGAGAGGCTTTACTACAATGAAGGTCTTAAAGGAGTTCAAAGACGGTAGATTTAGGCTTATATTGTTTAACTGGGAAGGTAAAGAATTCCTTTACTTGGAAGATAAGGAGCAGGGAAGCGAAAGCCTCTGCCTTGTTGAAGGGGAAGTTCCCTTAAAAGAGCTCTGGGAAGAATACCTTAAAGATAAAAGTTTCTGTCTCCCTTGCCAACTCCTCCTTTACTTTGACAAAAAGGTTTTAAAGTACGGAAACAGTGTTGCAGAGCTTGGTTTAACTGTAGATAGGTTGGAAAGGTTAAAGGAGGTGATAAATGATAAGGGTTGATTGTAGAGGTTTAGCCTGCCCCGTTCCGGTTTTAAAGACCAAGGAAGCTTTGGAGAAAGTCGCTCAGGGGGAGCTCCTTGTCATAGTTGACAACAAAGCCTCAAGGGAAAATGTCAAGCGTTTTGCTCAAAAAATGGGATGCTCTGTTGAGGTTGAAGAAAAGGGGGGCGAGTATCACATAAAGATTTTTAAAGGCTCTTTAAAAGAGCCTAGAGAAACTGAAAATAGAGAAGGTTCTTCTAAAGAGAAGGTAATTACTGTTTTAATAGCCTCTTCTTATGTTGGTGAAGATAAAGAGCTTGGGGGGATACTCATTAAAGGTTTTATAAAAACCTTTCTAAACGCAGACCCTACGCCTAAGAGGATAATTCTAATTAACACTGCAGTCAAACTTGCCTGTAAGGGAGCTGACGAAGAGATATTGTCTGCTTTAAAAGAGCTCCAAAGTAAAGGGGTTGAAATTATCTGCTGTGGAACCTGTCTTGACTACTTTAAACTCCTTGACCACCTTGAAGTAGGTGTAGCTTCAAACGCCTACGACGTCGTTCAAGCTCTGGTTAACTCTGACTTGGTTGTTCGCCTTTAAAAGTTTTTAAGTAGCATACCGCAGATAGGCTCCCCATAAATACGGTTGTTAAGTATAAAACTCCTATACCTAATGGGGCTAAAATTAGACTTACTATGAATACGAGCCCTAACAGGATGAAGGCGGTAAGTATTAGTCCTCCTAAGGTAATGAGCTTAAAGTACTCAAAAGAGAGGGTCTTTTTCCATAAAGAAGGTGAGAAGATTTTAAACATAGCTAAAAATGCGTCTCCGAAACCTTCTTTTTCCATAGCATATCCTAAAGCTAAGGGATAAACGTAAATAAACCAAGAGATTAGTATTAGAACTACTGAAAAGGAGACAAAGAGCTTAAGGAGCTCCTTCGTTAATTCATCCTCCTTAAAGGAAATTCCTACTAAGATTCCAATTCCTATAATTATTAAGACCAGCACCACATTAATAATAAAAGAGGCCAGGAATATACCTGCGGAGCTCTCTAACCTCTCCTTAAAAATCCTTGCTACTGACGAGTTTTCAAGGAATGATAAGAGCTCCTCGTTTGAGGGGAGCCCCGTATAAAAGGGAGTTGAGTAGTAAACCATCAATTGGGTTGATATAAGCTGAATTACTATGTTGGAGAAGATGGAGGTAATGTGGAAAAGCGAAAGGGGAATAAATGTAAGGAGAATAAGCCCGTAAATTAAAAGAGCTTTCCAGTTTTTTATCACTGCTTTAAACGAGTAGTTTAAGATTAAGCTAATCTCTTCCATGGCTTTTTAAGTGGTGCTGGCGGGGGGACTTGAACCCCCGACCTGGGCATTACGAGTGCCCCGCTCTGCCAACTGAGCTACGCCAGCTTAGCCTTTCTCCTTTTCGCAGTATCTCTCAAGAAGGGTAGGTACTCCAAGTTTGTGAATCAGTATTGAAGAAGGACACAGCCCCGTTATTGCGTAGAACATAAGCATAAACCCTACAAATGCTGTAAAGTAGAAGAAGTACTTGTTTCCTGTGTAAAGGCCTAAAATAACGCTAAAGAAGACAAAAAAGCCTGCCAGAAAAGAGGTAATCCTCTCTACATACCAACTGTCAGTTTTAGCCCTGTATATCGCCATTTCCCTTTTCCTCCCGGTAAATTAGCCTGCAGTCTTTTGGAACTTCCTTGTAGAGCTCTCTGCTTCCTATAAAATTACCACCGAAGCAGACTCCTGCAAGCTCTCCGGCCAAGTTAAATATAAAACCGTTAGCCGTACAGTTCCCCTCTTCAAATAGGGAGAAATTAAGCTCTTTGCCACTATAGTTTACCATAACTCCGTATTTTGAGACTTCTCCCATTTCAACTTGTGGCGGGAAGAGCCCTGGCAGTTTCAGCTTTACTACTACCGTTCCGCCTTTGCATATGTAAGCGCTTTTTACCTTGAAAGTTCCGTAGTTCTTCAGGTCTCCTTGAGTAAAAGACCACTCTAACGGGTAAAAGGTTAATAGGTAAAGGTCCGTTCCCTCTTTTGTTTGCTCTGCTTTCAGTATTACGGCCGGTTTCTTTTCAATGCCACACTTAAGGTAGAAAATGTAAGTTGGAATTATACTTTTAAGCTCTTCTATTCTCTTTAAGACCTCTTCTGGAACTTCTCCTTGGGTTTCGTTCCCTTCCAATGTTTGATTTCCCGTAGCTGACAAGGGTATTTTTTCTACTCTCTTTACTTTTATCCTGTTGGTTATAACTGATGGGTTGTTGAAAAGGTAAATAACTATAAGAGAAACTACTATGACCGCAACTAAGAACGCTATAAGTAGGTTAAGGAGTTTCTCCTTCAACTTGGCTAATCTCCCTCCTTGCCTTTGCTGCAAGTTCTGAAGACGGATTTACATTTATACACTCTTTTAGGTACTTGACTCCGTTTTCTTCATCTCCCTCCTTTAAAAAAAGTTCCCCTAAAGCACAGTAAGGGTATTGAAGGTTAGGGTAAAGGGAAGTTAGCCTAAAGTATATATCTTTAGCTTTATCATCTTCCCCTTCCTTTTCTAGGAGCTTCGCAAGTTCTATGTAGGCAGGAGCGTAGTCTGTGTTGTTTCTTATGGCTAAAATTAGGTAATTTTTGGCTTCTTCCGTTTTTCCTTCCTTAAGTGCAAGGAGAGCCAGCCTGTAATAGGCCACTTCAGGGGTAAGGTAAAGGGGATTACTTAAGGCTTTCTCGTAGAACTCCTTTGCTTTCTTTAGTTCTCCTTTCTCCTCGTAAAGTATCCCAAGGTTAAGCCAAGCTTCAGAGAAGTTAGGCTTAAGTTTTAGAGCTCTCCTTAGGTACTTTTCCGCTTCCTGGTAATTTCCCCTTCTTATAAAGGCAAGTCCTATTGCGTTATAGATTTTTGGGTCTTTTGGGTTGAGCTTTTCAGCTTTAAAGAGGTAGTTTAAGGCTAAAGGCACTTCCCCTATTTCAAGGTAAGCAAGTCCTATCTGGTAGTATCCCTCTGCTCTTTCTTTTGGAGTTGGTTTTTGAACTTGGCTTACCTGAGGGGGCGGTAAAGGGCGGGGTTTTGTCTTTTCTCCCCTATTTAGTAGGGGAATACAGGAGGTAAGGGACAGGGCAATTAATGCTAACCCTAACTTTTTCATTGCCTTCCCTTAATTAAGAGTAAAGCTTCCATTCTAGTAGGTTCTCTCCTCATAACTCCTTTTACAGAGCTTGTTACCGTGTAAGAGCCTGGTTTTTTAACTCCCCTCATTATCATACATAGGTGCTGAGCTTCTATAACCACCATTACGCCTTTTGCTTTAAGCTTTTCCATTATAGCTTCTGCTATCTGTTCAGTCATTCTCTCTTGTAGCTGGAGCCTTTTAGAGTAAACGTCAATTATCCTTGCCAGTTTTGAAAGGCCCGTAACTTTGTTGTCTGACGGTATGTAGGCCACGTGGGCCTTACCGAAAAAGGGGAGCATGTGGTGTTCGCACATTGAGTATATAGGTATGTCTTTAACTATTATCATCTCGTCGTACTTTTCTGTAAATAGGACGAGATGTTTTTCCGGAGAGTCTTTGTAGCCAGATAGTATCTCTTCGTACATCTTTGCAACTCTTCTTGGGGTCTCCTTTAGTCCTTCTCTTTCCGGGTCTTCCCCGATTGCTAATAGTATCTCCCTTACTGCTTTTTCTATTCTCTCTCTGTCAAAAGCCAACTTAAGCCTCCAGTTGTGGGTTGAGTCCTATGTCTTTTATGTCTTTTCCCTCTTCTTCTTTCCGGAAACTCCCTCCGTTTGAGGGGGTATCGTCGTCTTTTAAGAGCTCCCCTCTTATTGCTAAGTCTATCTCTTCTCCCGTTAAGGTCTCTTTTTCTAGGAGGGCTTTTGCAAGGTTTTCTAACTTGTTCATGTTCTGTGAAAGGAGCTCCTTTGTCCTGTTATAGGTCTCGTTAATTATCCTCTTTACCTCTTTGTCTATAAGCCTTCTTAACTCCTCACTTACTATCTCAACTGGTTCTCCAAATTGCTCCCTTATTTTAACAGCTATAGGGCCTATCTTCTCGCTCATTCCCCACTCTGCAACCATTTTCCTTGCAAGTTCCGTTGCCCTTTCTATGTCGTTTCCTGCTCCAGTTGATATGGTTCCCAAGGCCAGCTCCTCTGCAACCCTTCCTCCAAAGAGAACCGCGAGTTTGTCAAGGAGGTACTCTTTTGTGTAAGTGTACCTATCCTCTTCTGGAAGCTGTTGAGTAATTCCCAGTGCTTTACCCCTCGGGATTATGGTTATCTTGTGAACTTTGTCTGCGTTTGGTAGTAGCTTTGCAACAAGGGCGTGTCCTGCCTCGTGGTAGGCGGTGGTTATCTTCTCCTTTTCAGAAAGGACTACGCTCTTCCTCTCTATTCCCATTGTTACTTTGTCTTTTGCCTCCTCAAAGTCCTCCATCATAATCTTTCCGTGGTTCTTTCTGGCTGCAATTAGGGCTGCCTCGTTTACTATGTTTGCAAGGTCTGCACCTGAAAAGCCAGGAGTAGAGCGGGCTATTACTTCAAGGTCAACGTCTTCTCCTAAAGGTTTGTCTTTGGTGTGAATTTTTAGTATTTCAAGCCTTCCCTTAACGTCAGGTAGAGGAACGAATATCTGCCTGTCAAACCTTCCAGGCCTTAAAAGGGCAGGGTCAAGGATGTCTGGCCTGTTTGTTGCTGCTATTACTATTATCCCGTCGCTACTTTCAAACCCGTCCATCTCTACTAAAAGCTGGTTTAATGTCTGCTCCCTCTCGTCGTGGCTTCCGCTTATGCCTGCTCCCCTTTTCCTTCCCACTGCGTCTATCTCGTCTATAAAGACTATACAGGGAGCGTGTTTTTTAGCCTGCTCAAAGAGGTCCCTAACCCTTGAGGCACCCACTCCTACGAACATCTCTACGAACTCTGAACCGCTAACGGAGAGAAAAGGAACGTTTGCTTCTCCGGCTATTGCCTTTGCAAGTAGGGTTTTACCGGTTCCCGGAGCTCCAGCCAGTAAAACTCCCTTGGGGATTCTCCCTCCAAGTTGCTGGTATTTCTTAGGGTTCTTTAAGAAGTCAACTATTTCGGCTACTTCTTCTTTAACCTCGTCTATTCCTGCTACGTCTTTAAAGGTCACTTTAGGCTTGTTGTCTATGAATATCTTTGCCCTGCTCTTTGCAAAAGATAGGGCTTTTGAGCTTCCCGCGTTCATCTGCCTCATCATACTTAGCCAGAGGAGAATGAGGAAAATCATAGGAAGCCAAGAAACTAAAACCGTTATGTACCAAGGACTTCCCTCTTCAGGTCTAACTTCAATTTCAACTCCTTTTTTGTTCATCTCTTTAATTACGTCTGTGTAGCCGGGGGGTAGGTAGGTTTCAAATCCCTTTCCTTCTTTTGTGAACCCAATAACTTTTTGCCCTTGAATTATTACTCTTTTTACTTCTCCTTTCTCAACTTGTTTAACAAAAGTTGAGTAAGGTTCTACGGGAGTTCTTCTCTGGCTTGAATTAAAGAAGTTAAATGCCAAAACTATTAAGAGGGCTATTCCTAACCATAGGGCTATGTTTTTGCTTATCTCTTTAATTTTGTTCATGCTTCCTCTCCTTCTACTTTAGCTATGTAGGGTAGGTTCCTAAACTTTTCGTCTAAATCTAATCCGTAGCCTACTACAAAGTAGTTGGGTATTTTAAAGCCGACTATGTCGGCCTTTACTTCTTTCTCCTTTTCCTTTTCAAGGAGGACGCAGACTTTTACCTCTCCTGCACCTTCTCTTTGCACCCACTCTTTGGCAAACTTTAGGCTCTTCCCGCTGTCTAATATCTCGTCAACTATTAAAACCTTCTTACCTTTTAAGTTTACTTTTGGAAGGAGTTCCACTTGGAGCTCCCCGCTTCTCTGTCCTTTATAGCTTTTTACTTTCATAAAGTACACTTCAACCTGCCTTTCAATGTTCCTTACAAGGTCTGCGGTGAAAATAAAAGCTCCCTTTAAGAGGGAGATAATTATAAACTTCCCTTTAAAGGTCTTCTCTATCTGCTTTGCAATCTCTTTAACTTTTCCTTCTATCTCCTCTTCTCCAATTAGCCTCTTTAGCTTCAAACTCAACTCCTACGAAGGGTTTTTCAACTTCTCTTTCTCTGGCATATAGGTTCGGGATAAATACTATCTCTCCTGAGACCTCAACTACGGGAATTTCCCACCTTAAAGTTGCAGGAACCTTTTTCTCAATGAGGAACTTTTTAAGGCTTTTGGAAAAGCCTTTAAATTTAAGCTTGTCTTTAGGTTTCCTGCTTCTAACAATTATAGCCTTTCTGCTGAGTTCTGAAAGGGAAGCTATAGGAGTCCCTTTATTAAGTAGGAGCTTTAACTTACCTAGCTGAGTTTCTATCTCAAAGGGGAGCTTTTCTACTGTGTACTCAAAGCCCAAGGTTTTTCCCTTTTTTTCCTTTGTAATTATCAGGTTCTCCTGCTCTTTGTAGGCATAAAGGTTTTCTCTAAGGTGGAGCTCCCCAAAACCCTCTTTTTTGCTCAGCTTTAAAAGGGAGTCAACTTTCTCTTTTGATAGTCCCTTTCCGCTTAGCCTCTTGGAGATTTCAATTAAGAGCTCTTTCCTTAAGAGAGGGTGAAGCTTGAGGAACTCTTTAATGTTTATAACTGCCTCTTTCCCTTTTAGGAACTTTGATATTAAAGGCTCTATTTGAGATGTTATGAAGCTTTCAACTTCCCTTAAAAGGCAGGAGCTCCTTAAAACTGCCTCCTCAACTTTTGGGTTAATCTCCTTTAAAAGGGGAACTACCTTTAACCTTACTAAATTCCTCTCAAAGTCAAGAGAGAAGTTGGAGCTGTCAGTTATAAACTCTGCTCCTTTCTCTTTAAGGTATCTTTCCACCTCTTCCCTGCTAACTTCAAAGAGGGGCCTTATAAAGACCTCCCTTTTTGGGAGAAAACCTCTGAGGCCTTTTATTCCGCTTCCTTTAGTTAAGTTTAACAAAACAGTTTCAAGGAGGTCTGAAGAGGTGTGTCCTAAAGCTACGAGCTCCCCTTTAAACTCTTTTAAAGCCTCTTTTAAGGCTTTATAGCGGAGCTCCCTTGCCACGGCCTCAACGTTGCTTCCCTTTGACTTCTCCTTCACATTAACCCTTTTAACTATTAAAGGGACATTTAACTTGCTTGTTAGCTCTTTTACGAACTCCTCGTCCCTTAAAGACTCTTTTCCCCTCAACTGGTGGTTTACATGAACTGCTCCCAGCTTAAGGTTTAGCTCTTTCTGGAGCTCTAAGAGGACAAGCAAAAGTGCAACAGAGTCTGGTCCTCCTGAGAGGGCAACTAAAACTTTGGAACCTTGAGGAATAAGGTGGAACTTAGATATTGTTGACCTGACTTTCTCTTTAAACATTGGCAAAAAGGAATAGGAGTTGGTGGCGACGGGTGGAGTCGAACCACCGACCTGGCGGGTATGAGCCGCCCGCTCTAACCACCTGAGCCACGTCGCCACATTGGTATGGGAAAATATATCTCCTACACTTGGAAGTGTCAATAAAATGGTCTAAAATTCGGCAAGTTAAAAAAGAGGAGGAAGTCGTGGCAAAGAGAGTGGTTCTTGCCTACTCTGGAGGCCTTGACACTTCAGTAATAGTAAGGTGGCTTGCAGATAGAGGATTTGAGGTAATTACCTATACTGCAGATGTAGGTCAAGGAGAGGAGCTTGACGAGATTCCACAGAAAGCCAAGGCTTCAGGAGCGGTAGAGGCCATAGTTGACGACATAAAGGAAGAGTTTGCTAGGGAATACTGCCTTCCCCTTATGAGGGCAACTGCGCTTTACGAGGGGAAATACCCTTTAATTTCTGCCCTTTCAAGACCTTTAATAGCTAAAAAGTTGGTTGAAGTTGCCCACAAAGTAGGAGCAGACTACGTTGCCCACGGCTCAACAGGCAAGGGAAACGACCAAGTGAGGTTTGAAGCCTCAGTGTGGGCTTTAGACCCGGACATTGAAGTTTTAGCACCTGTTAGGGAGTGGGAGTTTAAGTCAAGGGAAGAGGAGATAGAGTACGCTAAAAAGCACAACATACCGGTAGTTGCAACTAAGGAGAAACCCTACTCTTACGATAGAAACCTGTGGGGAGTTGCAATAGAGGCTGGACCTTTAGAGGACCCCTACGCTGAGCCTCCAGAGGATGCCTTCGTTATAACTAAAGACCCCTTAAGAGCTCCGGACTCTCCAGAGTACCTTGAGATAGAGTTTGAAGAGGGAGTGCCCGTTTCCCTTAACGGCAAGGAGTATAAGGAGCTCTGGAAGTTAATATGGGACTTAAACGAGATAGCAGGAAAGCACGGCTACGGCCGTATAGATATGGTTGAGAACAGGCTTGTAGGGATAAAGTCCCGTGAAGTGTATGAAAGCCCTGCAGGACTTCTCCTTATAAGAGCTTACGATGAGCTTGAGAGTTTAGTCCTTGACAGGTTTACCTACCACTACAAGCAGAGCCACGTTAAGCATCCTTACGCAGAGCTTGTTTATGAGGCCCTTTGGTTTACTCCTTTAAGGGAAGCTTTAGATGCTTTTAACGAAAGGATAGCTCCTCTTGTTAACGGTAAGGTTAGGTTTAAGCTCTTTAAAGGCTCTGCTCAAGTGGTTGGAAGGAGCTCCCCCAACTCCTTATACTCTGAAGACCTTGCTACTTACAGTCCGAAAGATGCTTTTGACCACAAGGCAGGAGCGGCCTTTACCAAGGTTTGGAGTTTACCCCTTAAGGTAATGGGAAGAGTTAGAAAAAGTAAAGGAGGAGACAGATGAAATACGAGCTAGAGAAGAGAGACGATGTAATCTACCAGCTCAACCTCTTTGCCGAGCCTGAGGAGGTAAAGAAAGAAGTTGAACTTATCGCTAAGGAAATCAGGAAAACGGCTAAAGTTCCAGGCTTTAGGCCGGGAAGGGCTCCCCTCAACATCATAAAGAGGAACTTTAAAGAGGAGATAAAGGACGCTTTAATTAGGACCTTCCTCCCCAAGGAACTTTCTAAAGTTATAGAGAAGGAGAACCTTAAGCTCTTATCTGACCCTGTTGTAAAAGAGGTGGAGTTTGACATTGATAAGGGGGAGTTTAAGGCTGTTTTACTCCTTGAAGTAAAGCCAGAAATAGAGCTTAAGAAGGAGGACTATACAGGTATAAAGGTTAAGAAGACTACAAGGAAAATAGGTGAGGAAGACGTTGATAAGGTTATTGAAGGCCTTAGGAATCAGCTTGTCAAGTGGAAAGAAGTAGATAGGGAGTGTAAGGAAGGAGATTTAGTGGAGCTTGAGTATGAGACGGAGATAGAAGGGCAGGAAAAGCCCGTTAAAGGCTCTGTTGCGGTAGTTTTAGGGCAGAAACAGCTTTGGCCTGAGGTAGAAAGTGAGGTTTTAAGCAAAAAAGCGGGGGAAGAAGGTGAGGTTGAATTCACCGCCTCAGACAACAAGGAAGTTTACGGGGAAGCTGCCGGTAAGAAGGTAAAGGTTAGGTTTAAGCTTAAGTCTGTTAAGGAGAAGGAGCTCCCGGAAGTTAACGACGACTTTGCCAAAAAGCTTGGCTTTGAGTCTGTAGAAGAGATGAGGAAGAAGATAAGAGAAGACCTTGAGATTTCTGAAGAAACGAGAGAGCAGGAGGAAGTAGAAGACCAGATTGTTGAACACCTTCTTTCAAAAGTTAAAGTTCCGGTTCCTCCTTCCCTCTTTAACCTTGAAGTAAGGGCCCAAGCCGAAAACCAGCTGAGGCGCTTAGCTCAAATGGGAGTAAATGTTAACCAACTTTCATCTGAAGTGCTACTTGACATGGTTAAACCAACGGCGGAAAAGACCGTAAAAGTTAAGCTCCTCCTTGAAAAAGTCGCAGAGCTTGAAGGCATAGAAGTTAGCGATGAGGAACTTGAGGAAGAGATTAAAAAGCTTGCAGATTCCCTCTTTGGAGGCGATTACGTTGAAGCTAGGAAGTCCTTGGAGGAAAGGGGACTTCTTAATATGATTAGAGAAGACGTTAGAAGGCAGAAGGCCCTTGATAGGCTCGTTGAGCTTGCTGAGGTTGAAGAGGTTTCAGAGGAAAAGTAATTACTCAAACCTCCCCTCTTTGGGGAGGTATTTCTGCAACCTGTAGTTAAACTCCCTTAAAGTTAAACCGAGAAGCTTTGCTGCTTTGGTTTTTACGCCATTACTTTTCTTTAAGGCTTCAAGAAGGTATTTCTTTTCTAGAGAGCTTATAACTTCCTTAAGGTTAATTCCCTCTTCTGGTATTTTAACTTCTTCTTCAATGGGTTGCTCTTTTCCTTTAGCGTAGTTTTTCCCTAAAATCCCGTCTTCCATTAGGATAACTTCCCTTTCAACTATGTTCCTCAGCTCCCTAACGTTCCCTTCTAAAGGGAGCTCCGTTAAGCTCTTTACAAAGTCGGGAGATATCTTCCGAAGTTCCTTTTTATACTTATCTGCAAATTTCCTTGCAAAGAACTCTACGAGTAAGGGAATGTCTTCCTTCCTTTCCCTTAAAGGGGGAATTTCTAAGGTAATAGTTGACAGCCTGTAGTAAAGGTCCTCCCTAAAATTTCCCTTTTTTATCTCTTCTTTTAGGTTTTTGTTTGTAGCCGCTATTATCCTTACGTCAACTTCCCTTTCCTTCGTATCCCCTAAAGGTATAAACTTCTTCGTCTCTAAAAACCTAAGTAGTTTTGATTGAAGTTCCAACGGCATGTCTCCTATCTCGTCAAGGAATAGGGTTCCTCCTTGGGCTTTCTCTATTAGTCCCTTTTTGTCTGAAGAGGCACCGGTAAACGCTCCTTTCCTGTATCCAAAGAGTTCACTTTCAAGTAGGTTTGAAGGTAATGCTGCACAGTTTATCGCTAAAAAAGGTTTGTCCTTCCTGTTGCTAAGCTGGTGAATTGCCCTTGCAACTACTTCTTTACCTGTTCCACTCTCTCCAAGGATTAAAACGTTTACATCGTAGGGAGCTATTTTCCTTATCTGCTCCTTTAACCTCTCTATCTTTGGACTTTTGCCTATAAAACCGGGGAACTCCTCTTTTCTCAGCTCTTCCTTTAACTCTATCTTCTCTGAGACGTTCCTTAAAATTAGTTTCAGCTCTTCAAGTTTAAAGGGCTTTTCTATGTAGTCGTAAACTCCAAGTTCAAAGGCTTCCTTTACGGTTTCTGTAGTTGCGTAAGCTGTTATTATTATTACTTCTGGGCTCTCTTTAACGCTTTTGGCTTTCCTTACGACTTCCATTCCCGAGCCGTCAGGAAGGCGAAGGTCTGCTATTATGAGGTGGTAATTGTCTTTTTTGAGCTTCTCTAACCCTTCCTTTAAGCTCCTTGCTTCTTCAACTTCGTAGTTAAAGTCTTCTAAGATAATCCTTAGAATCTCCCTTAAGGAGTCTTCGTCTTCAAGGATAAGAGCTTTCATTTTGCCTCCTTTAAAGGAATCTTAAGGACGAACCTTGCCCCTCCCAAAGGGCTGTCTTCAACGAAGACGAAACCTCCAAAGTCAATGGTTATCTTCTTTACAAGTGCAAGGCCCAGTCCTGAGCCGTTTTTCCTTCTTGAGAAGAAGGGCTCAAAGACCCTAAACCTGTCCTCGTAAGGAATTCCAGGGCCGTCGTCTTCAACGCTTAGAGTAATCCACTCCCCTTCTTTGTAGAGGTTTACCTTTACCTTACTCTTAGCCCACTGAGTAGCGTTCCTTAAAAGGTTTTCCACAACGGAGCGAAGAGAGGATGGGTCTATAGTTATGTAAAAGTTTTCCCCTTTAAACTCTATTTCTTTACCGCTACTTTCAAGGCTTTCAATTACCTCTTCTACTACTTTCTTTAAGTCAACTTTTACTTTTTCTCTGTTTGATGGTCTTGCCAGGTTTAAAAAGTCCTTTAGAATTTTGTCTAACCTCTCTGTTTCCTTTTTAACTATTTTTAAGAGCTTTTTGTCGTTTCTCCCTTCACTTAACAACTCAACGGCTCCCTTTATTGACGCTAGGGGATTTTTAATCTCGTGGGCAAGGTCGGCGCTTATTCGGTACAGCTTTTTATATATCTCTGCCTCCCTTTTCTTCTCTTTAAGGAACTCTATGTATGATTCTTGCTTTTCTGAAGCTAACCTTAACTTGTCTGCAACTAAGAGCATGAGAATTAAAGCGGTTGAGTTTAGGGCAAACTGTAGGGGGGCAAAGTTCTCTTCTGGCCTTAGCCAAAGAAGGGAGAGAAACTGTAGCAAGATAGCTAAAAGCAGAGAAGCGTATTTCTCGTAGCCCCTTAAGGTTAGTCCCGAGAATACTACCGGGAAAATAAGGAAAATTGAAAAGAAGGTGTAAGAGAAGGCCCCTTTTACTATGAGGAGAAAGAGGAAAAGCTCGTCAAGGAGGAACTCAAACAAGTGGGGATTGTTTGGAAGTAGAAGGTTAACTAAGCTTACGGCTGAGTATATGCCTAAGACCCCTAACGAGAACTTATCTACCGGTATTACTCTGTATAGAGAGGAAAGAGAGAAGATAACTACAAGGAGGCCCACCGAGAAGGTAAACCTCCCTATCCTATAGAATGTAAGGAAAGTTTCCCTTAGTTTCCTTTTCACCTAAGGTTTTTCTCTAAAGTAGTTTCGTAGATTTCCTTTGCCTCTTTAATCGGTAAGTTGATTACCTCTTTTCCTTTGTGAAGTATGATTCCCCTCTTTCCTTTAACTTCCCCTATAACTTTTGCAGGAACCGTTTTCTCTTTGAAGAACCTTAACACCCTTTCAACCTTTTCCTTTGAAGTTGAAACTACTACTCTACTTGGCTCCTCTCCAAAGAGGAGGAAGTCGCTCCTAATGTCTTCCTCTAGTTTAACTTCAAAGCCTAACTCTCTTTTAAAAGAGGACTCAAACAGGTTTACTGCAAGGCCTCCTTCTGAAATGTCGTGGGCGTGTTTTATTAAGCCCTTTGATATCGCTTCTACTAAGGCTTCTTGGAGGGTCTTTTCAAACCTCAAGTCTATAAACTGTCCCCTTCCTTTAACTTCTCCTTCCATCAGTTTTTGGTACTCTGAGCCTGAAATGTTCCCTGTGTTCTCTCCCAGCAGTATTAGGACATCTCCTTCTTCCTTAAAGTAGGAGTCGGTTCTCTTTTCTATGTCTTCAATGACCCCTACGCATACCACCGTTGGAGTTGGGTAAATTGCCCTCTTTCCCTCTTCCGTTTTGGTTTCGTTGTAAAAGCTTACGTTTCCGCTTACCACCGGAGTTTCCAGAACTTTACAGGCGTCTGCCATTCCGTCTGTTGCCTTTACAAACTGCCACATTATTTCCGGGTCTTCGGGGCTTCCAAAGTTGAGGCAGTCTGTTATTGCTCTTGGAGTAGCTCCAGTACACGCTACGTTCCTTGCGGCTTCGGCTACGGCTATCTTTCCACCTTCGTAAGGGTTTAGGTAGCAGTACCTTGAGTTGCAGTCTGAGCTTATGGCTATTCCTTTCTTGCTCCCCTTTACCCTTAAAAGGGCTGCGTCTGAACCTGGGTAGATTACCGTATTAATTTGGACCATGTGGTCGTACTGCTCCCATATCCACCTTTTGCTTCCTATCGTGGGGGAGGAAAGGAGCTCCTTTAAAACAGAATTTAGGTCTTCAGGCTCTTTTAGGTCTCTTTGGTCGTAATTTTCGTTTTCAATTATGTATTTGGGAACTTTAAAGGGCCTGTAATAAACCGGTGCTTCGTCTGTTAGTGCTTTAATTGGGAGCTCTGCCACTTTCTCACCGTTCCAGTAGAGTCTTAAAACAGGTTCTCTTATTACCTCCCCTATTACAACTGCGTCAAGGTCATACTTTTTAAATACCTCTATTATCTCCTCTTCTTTTCCCTTTTCGCATACTACGAGCATTCTCTCTTGAGATTCGCTTAGCATTATCTCGTAGGGGGTCATCCCCTCTTCCCTGGTAGGGACCTTGTCAAGCCACAGCTCAACCCCTACTCCTCCCCTTGCGGCCATCTCAACCGAGGAGGAGGTTAAGCCTGCGGCTCCCATGTCTTGGATTGCTACTATTCCCTCCTTTTCCATAGCCTCAAGACAGGCCTCTATTAAGAGTTTCTCCATAAAAGGGTCTCCTACTTGGACGTTTACTTTCTTTTCTACCTCTTCCTCAGAGGAGAACTCTTCAGAAGCCATAGTGGCGCCGTGGATTCCGTCTCTTCCCGTTTTACTTCCCACGTATATTACCGGGTTCCCAACTCCTGCGGCCTTAGCGTAGAAAATCTTGTCCTTTTTTACTATCCCAAGGGCAAATGCGTTTACGAGGGGGTTTGTCTGGTAGCACTTGTCAAAGTAAACTTCTCCTCCCACTGTGGGAACTCCCACGCAGTTGCCGTAGTGGCTGATTCCCGAAACTACCCCTTTAAGTACGTACTTCATCTTCGGGTCTGAGAGCTCCCCGAACCTTAAAGAGTCCATACAGGCAACGGGGCGAGCTCCCATTGTAAAAACGTCCCTTAATATCCCTCCAACTCCCGTTGCCGCCCCGTGGAAAGGCTCAATAAATGAAGGGTGGTTGTGGGACTCAACCTTAAAGGCTGCGCATATTCCCTTTTCCTCGTCAACCGTTATTATCCCTGCGTTTTCTCCTGGGCCTTGAACTACCCAAGGAGCTTGAGTTGGGAACTTCTTTAAGTGGGGCTTTGAAGACTTATAGGAGCAGTGTTCAGACCACATTGCAGAGAATATCCCAAGCTCAACTAAGTTTGGCTCTCTCCCTAAGAGCTCCTTAATTTTCTCGTATTCCTCCATACTAACGTGGCTCTCTATGACCTTCTTGTCCATTCCTCTCCCCTTGAGATTTTGTAAAATCAGCTAAATTATAAGCGTTGATATAAGAGTTTGAAAACCTTAAATTTCTCTGAGCAAAAAGCAAAAGGAGGGAGATGTTATGGCAGTAGTAGGGTTTGCCAAGCTGGAAGCCTTAATGAGGAAGGCTGCAAGCCTTGACATTGATAAGAGCAAGGCTAAGGAGATTACCGACATAGTAGAGAAGAAGCTCTACGACCTTCTCCTTATAGGGGAGAGAAACGCAAAGTACAACGGTAGGGAAGTTATCTGGGAGTGTGATGTTCCTTTGACTAAAGGCTTCCTAGACTCTATCCAGGAGTTTAAGAAGCTTGAAGAGGAGCTCCCCCTTCAGGACATCTTAGACTTCCTTGCTACAAAGCCTCCCCTTAAGTATCCCCTTGAGGCCGAGCTTGAGGCTAAACTCCCCGAGATAGTAGGAACTCTCCTTTACATCCTTGCGAAAATTATGAAGGAAGTTGACCCTGGAGTGAGGAAGCCTTCAAGTGAAGACATTGAGAGGGCAGGAAGGATACTTGACTTAACCATGTAGTTAAGGGGCTTCTTGCCCCTTTTTTGGGAGCTTAATTATGGAAAAGCCAAGCTTAAAGATGACCTTAAGAGAGTGTTTAGTTAGGTTTCCCCAGTTAAAAGATAAGCTCTACGAGCTTATAGAGGAGTGTATTTACTGTGAAGGCTTTAAAGACGAGGAGCTAAAAGAGGTATTTGAAGCCCATGGACTTCATCCTGAAAAGGCCCTAAAGGAGCTCTTAAAGGAGCTTGAAAAGTGAGCGGGTTTTACGGAGCTCTAAAAGTAGTTGCAGAGCTTATGTGTTGTAGTGCAATAACTGCTCCAAAGGGGAAGGGAGTTAATCTCCTTTATACCAAAATATTTGAAGGAGAGGAGAAAGACAGAGTTGCCTCTTTAATGGAAGAGATAGGAAAGGAAAAGGGACTTTCATTTTTTATAAGGGACTCAAGAAACGTGAAGGACTCTCCCCTTGTGGTTTTCATAGGAACCCAAGTTAAGCCTAGAGGAGTTCCCTTTTGTGGTTTTTGTGGCTTTAAAGACTGTGAAACCTCATTAAAAGCAGGTGCTTACTGTGCCTATGCAGTAGGGGACTTGGGAATTGCAATAGGTTCTGCAGTTAAAGTTGCCTCTCTTAACAACATTGACAATAGGATAATGTTCTCTTTTGGGAAGGCAGCTATAGTAGGGGGCTTTGTTCCAGAGTCGGTAAAGCTCGGCTACGGAATTCCCCTTTCCGTCAGCGGTAAGAACATCTTCTTTGACAGGAAAAGCTAATGGAAAATGTAGCTTGGGTTGTAGTCCCATCCGGAGAAACCCTTTCAACTTTAACGGTTCCCCTTTCTACCCTTTTGGAAAACAGGTCTCTTTTAAAAAAGCGTCCCCTCTGGATACACCTTAGAAAAGTAGATGACCTCTCTCAAGACCTTTTAACGCAGGAGTTTAGAATTAACGAACTTTCAATAGAGGACTGTAAAAGTGAAGAGCGTTCAAAGGTAGAAAACTTTGAAGACTATATATTTTTCCTGTTTGTTTACTACGACGGGGGAATAAGCAGGGAAAAGAAACTGTGCATCTTTTGGGGAAAGGACTTTATAATAACCGTGGGGAGCAGGAGGCTTTTTGAGCAGTCTAAAAAGAACTTGCTACTTGAAGATAAGCCCTTTGAGAAAGGGACGGAGAAGGTCTTTTGGATAATAGCCTCTTTAATAACGGATAAGTTTAAACACATTACAGACCTTTTAGAAGAAGAGGGAGACGAAATAGAGGCAAAGGTCTTTAAAGAGCAGAACCCGGAGCTCCTTGAGGACATATCTGACCTATCCTACGAGATTCTTACTTTAAGGAGAGCTCTAAAACAGCTTAGGGACTCTTTTAAACTTGGGATGTCCTACTGTAGTAGGTTCTCAAGTCCAGAAAACGTCCACTACTTTAGAGACCTCCTTGACGAAATAAGCATCCTCTACGATAGGGCCGAAACCCTACACGAGTTCATTCAGAACGTGCTTAATGTTTTTTCCTCTCTTGTCTCCTTTAAGCTAAACGAGGTAATGAAGACTTTAACCATATTCGTTGCAGTTTTAGAGCCTTTAATGTTTATCTCTTCCTTTTACGGTATGAACGTTGAGAACTTGCCTTTTGCTCAAAAGTCTTACGGTATAGTTTTGATTTCAGCCTTTATGTTCTTCGTTAGTGCCGGCTTAATATACTACTTTAAAAAGAAAAAGTGGCTTTAACTTTTTTTTGAGGAGGGAGAGATGGAGTACCTTACAGAACCGGAGGTCTATTCCCTTTTAAGCTCCTATTCTCTGCCTGTTCCTAAATACAAAGTCTTTACTAGAGATGAGTTTCCAAAATGGGAGCTCTTTCCTGCTTACTTAAAAGTTGTAAGTAAGGAGATAGTTCACAAGTCAGATGTAGGCGGAGTAGTTAAAGTCTCTTCTCTGGAAGAACTTTTTGCCAAAATTGGTGAGTTTAAAGAGAAGTTTAAGGATGTTAAGGAGTTTGTGCTTGTTGAAGAGCTAAAGGGAATAGAAGCTTTCTTGGGAGTAAAGAGGGATAGAGCTTTTCTCCACGTAATTGCCGTTGGAATTGGAGGGATATACGTTGAGCTCTTTAAAGACGCAGTCTTCTTACCCCTTTCCTCTACAAGGGAGGAGACTTTAAAAAAGTTAAGGGAAACTAAGCTTTTTAAGCTCATTAAAGGCTTTAGAGGAGTAAGGGGAAACCTGGAGCTCTTTTTAGACTTCCTTGACAAATTAAAACTCCTCCTTAGGGAAAATCCCCAAATCTACGAGCTTGACCTTAATCCCCTTTTCATATCTCAAGATAGGGTCGTTCCGGCAGACGGAAGGGCTTTCCTTAAACCTCTTGAAAAGAGGAAAGAGTTTAGACCTCTTGACTTTGAGCTCTTTAGACCCCGCTCTATTGCAGTAATCGGGGCAACTGTAAAGCCCAAAAAGGTGGGCTATTCGTTGGTTAAAAACCTAGAGACCTTTAAAGGGGAAGTCTATCCTGTAAACCCTAAGTATAAAGAGGTTCTAGGCTTTAAGTGCTATCCCTCCGTTAAGGAGATTAAGGGAGAGGTTGACTGTGCTCTTATTGCAGTTCCTCCGGAGGCAGTTTTAAAGGTTTTAAAAGAGTGCGGAGAAAAGAGAGTGAAACTTGCAGTTGTTATAACCGCCGGTTTTAAGGAGGTGGGAAAAGTAGAACTTGAGTCTAAGTTGGTTGAGATTGCTAAAAATTACGGTATGCGCCTTCTTGGGCCAAACACTCTAGGTTTTATAGTTCCTTACCTTTCCTTGAATGCCTCCTTCTCTCAGCTTATTCCCCCTTCAGGTTCTATCTCTTTTATATCTCAAAGTGGAGCTCTCATTACGTCAGTGATAGACAAGGCCGTTGAAGAGGAGATAGGCTTTTCAGAGATATTGAGTTTAGGAAACCAAGCTGACATTGAAACAGCAGAGGCTTTTGAGCTTGCAACTAGAAGGGAAGAAACTAAAGTAATTCTCTCTTACGTTGAAGGAATTGAGCTTGGGGCGGAGCTCTTAAATTTCCTTAAAAAGAAACCTTCAGTTTTTATTAAAGCCGGCAAAGGAGAAGGAGGGAAAAGGGCTGCTTCTTCCCATACGGGCTCTTTAGCCGGGGACTACAAGATATTTAAAGACTCTATTGAATCTAAAGGGGGAATTTTGGCAGACAGCATCACAGAGGCCTTTGACCTTTGCCAATTCTTAACTGTTTACGGTAAAGTTCAAGGAAGAAGGCTTTTAATCATTACAAACGCTGGAGGGCCGGGAACTTTAGCCTCCGACTACGCAGAAGAGTTTGGTTTAAAGCTTGCAGACATAACCTCTGTTATAAAGGAACTTAACTCCTTTCTCCCTTCTAACTGGAGCAAAATAAACCCTATAGACTTAATAGGAGATGCTACTTCAGAGAGATATAGAAAGGCCTTTAATGTCTTTTTAAAGGCTAACTTTTGGGACGAGGCCTTGGTGATAGTTACCCCTCAATCTATGACCGATGTTCCAGAGATAGCAAAAGAAATTGCTAGATTTAAAAGGCTTTCTGGAAAACCAGTTGTAGCCTGTCTAATGGGAGGACACTCTGTAAAACTTGGAAAGTCTATACTCAAAAGGGAGGAAGTTCCAACTTTTGACGAGCCTAAAAGGGCCGTAATGGTTATAGGTAAAGCTGTTGCCAATTAAGGGAGGGAAAGACCCTCCCTCAGGGTTAAGTTAGCGCTTCCTTTGCCTTCTCAACTATTGCCTTGAAGGCTTCAGGGTCTCTTACTGCTATGTCTGCAAGGACTTTCCTGTTAAGCTCAATTCCTGCCTTTTTAAGGCCGTTAATAAACCTACTGTAGTTCAGACCTAGAGGCCTTACGGCAGCGTTAATCCTTACTATCCACAGCCTTCTAAAGTCCCTCTTCTTTGTCCTCCTGTGCTGGTAAGCGTAAAAGAGGGACTTCATTACGGCTATCTTCATAGTCCTGTAGAGCCTTGAGCGGCCACCAAAGTAGCCCTTCGTGAGTTTCTTTAGCTTTTTCCTTCTCTTCCTCCTTGGGCTGTACTTTACTCTCATTTCCTTCCTCCTTAAGGTTCTTGCAGGCGCCCTTTAACGGGTCTTTGGGCCTGCAGAGCCTACATGTAGATTACTAACTGTTTGTAGTTTGCAGCTTGAGCTCCTTCAAGGTACTTAGCTTTCTTGAGCTTCCTCTTCCTTTTCCTGTTCTTTTTTGTTAAAAGGTGGCTTTTGTTTGGGGACCAGTGTTTAATCTTCCCCTTTGCAGTAATTTTTACCCTCTTGGCGGCAGACCTTCTGGTCTTTATCTTGGGCATTTTGGGCCTCCTTAGGTTTTTAAACGAGGTAGGAATTATAGTCTATTTTTTCTTAGGTGCAAGTATCATTATCATGTCTCTACCTTCTTTCTTAGGCTTTTTTTCCATGTCTGCAATTTCCTTTACCGCCTCGTATATCTTCATAAGTTGAGCCTCTCCCAACTCTACGTGGGCCTGCTCCCGTCCTCTAAACATTACAACCGCTTTTACCTTATTCCCTTTTTCTAAGAACTTCTTAACCTGTTTTATCCTTACCTGCATGTCGTGTTCGTCTGTTCTAGGTCTTACCTTAACCGTTTTAACCTCTATGGTTTTTTGTTTCTTCTTTGCTTCGTGCATTTTCTTCTGCATCTGATACTTATACTTGCCGTAGTCCATAATTCGGCACACTGGCGGCTTTGCGTTTGGAGAAACCTCTACTAAGTCAAGTCCCTTCTCCTTTGCCAGCTGAAGCGCTTTTAAGGTAGGCATTACGCCGAGTTTTGTTCCGTCTTCGTCAATTACTAGAACCTCTCTTGCTCTAATTCTTTCGTTTACTCTAGTCTGTTCAAGTTTCTTACTAATGGCTAACCTCCTGCTAATTAGTGTTTCTCTTCAATTTCCTTTCTAATTTTACTTATGAATTCAGGGATGGTCATTTCTCCGACTTCTCCCTTCCCTTTTTCTCTAACAGAGACTGTGTTCTTCTCTTCCTCTTTCTGTCCCACTATTAGCATGTAGGGGACTTTCATCGTTTCGGCTTTCCTTATCTTGTATCCCACTTTTGCGCTTTCGTCGTCAAGTTTTACTCTTATACCTGCGTCCTTTAAAGCTTTGTAAACAGTTTCTGCGTAGTTTAGGAATTTATCGCTGACCGGTATAACTACTGCCTGAATGGGGGCAAGCCAAGTGGGGAAGAGGCCTCCGTAGTGCTCTATTAGAAGGCCTATGAACCTCTCTATGCTCCCCATTATGGCCCTGTGAACCATTACGGGCCTTTTCTTCTGGCCGTCCCTGTCAACGTAGGTTAGGTCAAACCTCTCTGGGAGGTTAAAGTCAACTTGAATTGTAGGCCCGTCCCACTTCCTACCTATGGCGTCTAGTACTGCTATGTCTATTTTCGGGCCGTAAAAGGCTCCGTCTCCTTCAACTATGTTGTATTCAAATCCCCTCTCTTTTAACGCTTCTATCAGGGCGTTTGTTGCGTGCTCCCAGTCTTCTTCTCTTCCTATGTACTTTTCTGGTCTCGTCCCTATGTTTATTACGTAGTCAAGCTTGAAGGTTTTTAAAAGTTCCATTATGTAGTCCATAACCCCTTGTATCTCTTCCTTTAGCTGGTCTGGCCTGCAGAATATGTGGCCGTCGTCTTGGGTAAATCCCCTTACCCTTAAGAGTCCGTGGAGGGAACCGCTTTTCTCGTATCTGTAAACGGTTCCAAATTCAAAGAACCTTATGGGGAGCTCCCTGTAGCTCCTAACCTGGGATTTGTATATGAGTATGTGGCCCGGACAGTTCATAGGCTTTACTGCGTACCAGTTTGCCTTCTCTATCTCTTCACAGGTAAGGGGAACTTCCTCATTTCCCAGCTTCTCCTCTTGGTCGTGTTCAACTACGGGAACGAAGAACATGTTTTCTCTGTAAAAGTTGTAGTGGCCTGACCTTTTCCAAAGTTCTGCCTTCATTATGTGTGGGGTGTATATTCGCTGATATCCCCTCTTCCTGTGTTCTTCTTCAACCCACCTTTCTATCTCCTGTCTTATAACTGCACCGTTAGGGTGCCAAAATACAAGTCCCGGTCCGGCTTCCTCGTATATACTAAATAGGTCAAGCTGTTTACCTAAAACTCTGTGGTCTCTCTTTTTGGCTTCTTCAAGTCTGTGGAGGTACTCTTCAAGCTCTTTCCTCTTCCAGAAGGCAGTTCCGTATATCCTCTGGAGCATCTTGTTCTTAGAGTCTCCCCTCCAGTATGCGCCGGCAACGGATAAAAGCTTGAAAGCCTTTACTTGACCGGCATTTTGTAAGTGTGGACCTTTGCAGAGGTCAAAAAAGTCCTCTCCCAGCCAGTATATCGTTATCTTTTCTCCCTCTGGTATTGAGTTTAGGAGCTCTAGCTTGTAAGGGTCGTCTTTAAAGAGCTCTTTTGCCTTCTCCCTAGATACCTCTTCCCTTTTGAATTCCTCCTTAGCTTTAATAATTCTTGCCATCTCTTCTTCTATTTTCTTTAGCTCTTCTTCAGATATCGTTTCCGGCAGGTCAAAGTCGTAGTAAAACCCTTCTTCTGTTGCGGGTCCTATTCCGAGTTTTACTTTCTCTTTCCCGTAGAGGTTCTTAACTGCCTTTGCCAAGATGTGTGCTGCACTGTGTCTTAGTATCTCTAAAGACTCTGGGTCTTTAGTTGTTATTATCCTTATCTCTCCGCTTTCCTCTATTGGCGTGTGAAGGTCTATGAGCTCGCCGTTAAAGAGAGCTCCCACTGCGTTCTTCTCTAAGCTTTTTGATATCCTACTTGCAATTTCCTTAACAGTTGTCTTTCCCTCAAACTCTAAAATTGAACCGTCAGGAAGTTTTATTTCAACCATTTCCCAACTCCTACCTTTTTTAGCCTTCAAATTCTACTATTTTTTCTTCTGTTGCAAACCGTTAGTTAGTATGAAGTTCTGGTTAATTTCCGTGTAAGAAATTTTACCCCCAGGTTCAAAGAAGTATTTCCTTTTGTCTGGAGAGGTCCTTTCGTAAAGGAGAACCCTTTGTGCTATGTCTCTAAATATGGGAACTGCTATCTTGCTTGCCCATAACATTTTCTTGGGGACTTTGGGCTCGTCAACTGTTATGACCAAAACAAACCTCGGATTTGTAGATGGGAAAGCTCCTGCAAAAGTTGCCGTAATCTTGTTCCTATTGTATTTCCTGAGTTTTCTATCCCACTTCTGGGCAGTTCCAGTTTTACCTCCTACGTAAAAGTTGGTAAATTTAGTTGCCGTTCCAGTTCCTCCCTCTACTACCATCGTTAAGACTCTTCTCATCTCCTTTGAGACCTTTTCACTTATTACCCTTCTAACTCTGACTGGTTTAAACTTCTTTACTACTCTTCCTTTATCGTCAAGGATTTCCTTTATTAAAGTGGGCTTATAGTAAATTCCTCCGTTTACAAGGGCACTGTAGGCTGCTGCAAGCTGAAGGGTTGTTGTTGATATGTTGTGGCCAAAGGCAAGGGTTGCAAAGTCAACGTCTCTCCACTTCTTCCAGTTCCTTAGGATTCCCGGGCTCTCTCCGGGGAGCTCTATGTGGGTCTTTGAACCAAAGCCGAAAGCTTTATAGTAGCGGTAAAGCCTTTTCTTTCCTAAAAGCTGTGCTACCTGAATTATCCCTACGTTGTCTGAGTACTCAATAATTTCCCAGGCCCTTAGTTTAACGTCTCTTCCGTGAAACTCGTTTTTAAAAACTTTATCTCCCACTTTCAGAGTAGGGGGACAGTGAAATACGGTATTTACAGTTATTAAACCTTCATTTAAAGCAGCCGCAAGCACTAAAGGTTTCATAACCGAGCCAGGTTCGTAGGCAAAAGTGATAAACCTGGGCGTAAGGAATTTCTGATTTCTCCTCGTTAGTTTCTCTCCGTACTTAAAGAAAGGCCAGCTTGCTGCTGCAAGGACTTCTCCAGTGTTGGGGTCCATTAAAACTGCATTTATGAAGTCGGGATGCCACTTCTTCCCGTACTTTTCTATGGTCTTTTCAACTATGTACTGTAGGTTCCCGTCTATAGTGGTTTTAACGTTGTTGCCTTTTTCCTTTATCAAAAAGAGTAAAGCTTGGTCTCCTAAGTATATTTCTCCCCTTGCGTCCTTGTTTCCTATAATTTTAATGCTCTTACCTGTTATTACGCCCTCTTTTTCAAGAATGTACTCAAGTCCACTTAAGCCTTCTCCGAACTTGTTAGTGTACCCTACTATAACTGAACCTACGTCGTAAGGGTAAACCCTTTTGTATTCTGGAACGAAGCCAATTAAGTCTGGGTGCTTCTTTTTAAACTTGTTTTCCCCTGAAAGGTCGTAATACATCTTTAGAGCCAACTTTACGCTCTTTCTTAGTTTTGGGAGCTCTACCGAAACCTCTTTCTTTAGCCAAACAAAAGGAACCTTTACCTCTTTACCTGACTTTGTTTTCACTACAATAAACTTCTTCTTATAAGCCCTATCTATGTCTTGAGAGGTTATTTCCTTAAGAGGAGCTAAGGCTTTTATAACTTTTTCCTCGCTTATTCCTTTCTCTTTTGCAAACTTTTCAATAATTTCCCTTTTCCTTTCAAGAATCCCTTTAAATAGCTCTTTATCTTTAATTTCAGTTGGCCTAATGTAAAGGGAGAATACCCTAAGGCTTGCAGCTAAAAGGTCTCCGTTTCTGTCTAAAATGTCTCCCCTCTTATAAGAAAGCTTTAAAATCCCTACAGACTGCTTCTCTGCAGTCTCTATCCAGTAAGCTCTGTTAAAATAGCTTAACTGAAGAAGTCTAATGGCAAATATAAGGATTAAAAGTAAACTTATGAAGACGAAATAGTTAAGCTTATCGTCTTTAAAAGGCTTTATAAAACTGTAAACTCTTTCTATGAACACCTTTATTAAGTACAAAACTTTCATTTAACGTACTCTAACTGGTCTTCGTTAAGGTCTTTAAGTTCTCTTGAACTCCCTTTATCGTAAGCTTCAGGTCTTAAAAGTTGGTAATACTCAACTCTAAGCCTTGTATTTTCGTCCTTTAATTCCTTAATTTTAATCAATGTAGAACTAATGTTTTTCTTTACTTCTGTACACTTAGACCTTACTTCAACCACTTTACTTACAATGTAAAGTGAACTTATTGCCGTAAACGCGTAAAGCAAAAAGCATAAGAAGTTTAGGAGTTTCCTTATCACCTTTACAGTCCTAAATTATTCATTAACTTAAGCGCCCGTAGCTCAGCTGGATAGAGCCCGGGACTCCGGATCCCGGCGTCGCGGGTTCAACTCCCGCCGGGCGCGCCACTACTCCTTCTTTGCCTGTTTTATAATTCCCTCTGGAATCTCTACCGGGTAATCCCCGTCAAAGCAGGCAGTACAGAACTCTTCCTTACTTCCACCTGCCGCTTCAAGCATTCCCTCTAAAGAAAGATATCCCAGAGAGTCTGCTTCTATGTGTTTACATATCTCATCTAAAGAAGAGGAAGACGCTATGAGTTGTTCCTTTGTAGGAGTGTCTATGCCAAAATAGCAGGGCCACTTTGTAGGAGGAGAGCTAATTCTCATGTGAACTTCTTTTGCTCCGGCTTCTCTTATCATCCTAACTATTTTCTTACTCGTAGTTCCTCTGACTATTGAGTCGTCAATGACTACAACTCTTTTCCCTCTTATAACTTCGGGTATCGGGTTAAGTTTAACCTTTACTCCTATGTCTCTCATTTGCTGTTGAGGCTTTATAAAGGTTCTCCCTACGTAGTGGTTTCTAATTAGCCCCATTTCAAAGGGAATTTTACTCTCTTGAGAGTACCCTAAGGCAGGAACCACTCCAGAGTCAGGAACGGGAATTACTACGTCTGCTTCTACCGGGTTCTCTCTTGCAAGTCGCTTTCCAAATTCCTTTCTTACCTCGTAAACGCTCCTTTTAAATATTTTGCTGTCAGGCCTTGCAAAATACACAAACTCAAAAATACACTGGGACTTTTTGCTGCTCTTTTTTGGGATTTGGTAGCTTTTAATTTCCCCGTTCTCTATTAAGAGAACCTCTCCCGGCTCAATGTCCCTTATGTATTTTGCTCCAATAAGGTCAAAGGCGCAGGTCTCTGAGGCAAATACAGGACTCCCGTCAAGTTCCCCCATGGAAAGGGGTCTAAAACCCCAAGGGTCCCTTATTGCTATTAATTTTTTATTCGTCATAACTAAAAGGGAGTACGCACCTTCAAGCTTTGCAAGGGCATCCATTAGTTTTTCTAAGAACTTCTTTTTCTTTGACTTTACTATTAGGTGGACTATTACCTCTGAGTCGGAAGTCCCCCTAAATATTGAGCCTTCCTCTTCAAGCTTTTCCCTTAAGTTTAAGGCGTTAACCAAGTTCCCGTTGTGGGCTATGGCCATTTGACCGTGTTTATATGAAACCACTATGGGTTGAACGTTATCTATTGAGTCTGAGGCTCCAGAGGTGGAGTATCTGTTGTGCCCTACTGCAACGTAGCCTTTTAGGTTTTTTAAGATTTCACCTTTAAATACTGATGACACTAAGCCAAAGTCTTTATAGTATCTCATTTTCTTCCCGTCTGTTGTAGCAATACCTGCACTTTCTTGACCTCTGTGCTGGAGGGCGTAGAGTCCTAAGTATGTGTAGTAGGCAGCGTTTGGGTTGTTGTATATGCCGAAAATCCCGCAGTACTCCTTCATTACGACCTCTCTTTATTTCCTTCAGGCTGACTAATTATAACTCTTAAAAGCCTGTATAATTTCCTCTACTTGAAAACTTTAAACGGGAGAAAGTTATGGAGAAAAGGGAGAAGCTCTACGAAGGGAAAGCAAAGGTTCTTTATAAAACGGACAGTGATAACTTGCTTGTCTCTTACTTTAAGGATGACACTACGGCTTTTGACGGGAAGAAGAAGGAGGTTTTGGAGGACAAGGGCGTTATAAACTGTGCAATTTCTTCTGTTATATTTGAATACCTTGAAAAGAACGGGATTAAAACCCACTTTGTGGAGAAGCTCTCCCCAAGGGAGATGCTCGTTAAAAAGTGTGAGATTATTCCCGTTGAGGTTGTCGTAAGGAATTTTGCTGCAGGTAGCTTTTCAAGGAGGTACGGTATTAAGGAGGGAACTCCTTTAAAGGAGCCCCTCGTGGAGTACTTTTATAAGAGCGATGAGCTTCACGACCCGATGGTCTGCCCCAACCACGTTTACCTCTTTGGCTGGGCAAGTAGAGAAGAGCTTGCTCAGATGACAAAGACCGCTTTAAAGGTTAACGAGCTTTTAAGGAGGTTCTTTGACGAGATAGACATTCTCCTTGTTGACTTTAAGCTTGAGTTTGGAAGGTTCAATGGAGAGGTTATCTTGGCCGATGAGATTACTCCCGATTCCTGCAGGCTTTGGGACAAGTCTTCAGGGGAGGTTTTAGATAAAGACAGGTTTAGAAAGGATATGGGAAAGGTTGTTGAGAGCTATAAGGAGGTTTATAGGAGAGTTATGGACAGGTATGAGAGGGTAGAGGAGTAGAAATGGGAAGAGAGCTTATAGTTTCAGGCGTTGATAAGGAAATGAAGTTGGCTTTAGAAAAATATGAGGAGCCTAAAGACATAAAAAGGGTTCTTTCAGGTATGAGGCCTACTGGAAGGCTTCACCTTGGGAATTATTTTGGAGCTCTCAAACCTTGGCTTGAGCTTCAGGAGAAAGCCGAGAGTTTCTTCTTCATAGCCGATTGGCACGCTATAACCACTTCATACCACGACACTAAAGAGCTTTCAGAGAATACCCTTTATATGATGGCAGACTGGATTGCCTGCGGTTTAGACCCTGAAAAAAGTACCCTTTTCGTTCAGTCTTGGGTTAAAGAGCACGCAGAGCTCCACCTTCTCCTTTCCATGATTACCCCTGTTAGGTGGCTTGAGAGGAACCCTACCTACAAAGAGATGATGGAAAACTTAAAAGACAGGGAGCTTGCAACTTACGGCTTTTTAGGGTACCCGGTTCTTCAGACTGCAGACATCGTCCTTTACGATGCTGACGTGGTTCCAGTTGGAGTTGACCAACTTCCCCACCTTGAGCTCTCAAGGGAGATAGTTAGGAGGTTTAACAGGTTCTTTGGAGAGCTCCTCGTTGAACCAAGACCTTACCTTTCTAGAGCTCCTAAGCTTCCCGGTTTAGACGGAAGGAAGATGAGTAAGTCCTACGGCAACTGTATCTACCTTTCAGACAGTAAAGAGGAGGTAGAGAGGAAAGTCCGCTCAATGATTACGGACCCTGCAAGGGTAAGGAAAACCGACCCTGGCCATCCTGAAGTCTGCACAGTTTTTACCTACCACCAGATATTCAGTGAAAAAGAGAGGGTAAAGGAAATAGAAAAGGCTTGCAGAAGGGGAGAAATAGGGTGCGTCCAGTGTAAAAGGGAGCTTGCCGAAAGGATAAACTCCTTCTTAGAGCCTATTAGGGAAAAGAGGCAGGAGCTCCTTAAAAACAAAAGCCAGCTAATAGATGTCTTTAAAGACGGTTCAGAAAGAGCCCGCAAAATTGCAAAGGTAAAGATGGAAGCTATAAAAGAGGCCGTTAACTTCCTGAGGTCTTAGTTGAAAAGGCAAATTGGCAAGCAGATAGGTATATTCTTTTTTCTTTTAGCTCTCCTTTTCTTTTACATCTATTATCACTTTAAGGGAATGTAATGCACGTAGAGCTTACTCAAGACGAATGGTTTATGAAAGTTGCCCTCAGAGAGGCCTATAAGGCCAAAGGGAAAACCCTTCCAAACCCTGCAGTTGGAGCCGTTGTAGTTAAAAACGGCAAGGTGATTTCAACGGGATACCACGAAAGAGCAGGCCTTCCCCACGCCGAAAGGATAGCCCTTGAAAGGGCTGGCAAAGAAGCTGAAGGCTCAACTTTATATATAACCTTAGAGCCCTGCAACCACTACGGCAAGACGCCTCCTTGTACTGAAAAGATAATTGAAAGTAAAGTAAAAAGGGTGGTAATTGGAGTGAAGGACCCTAACCCCGTAGCTTCGGGAGGAGTAGATAGACTTAAAGAGGCTGGAATTGAAGTAGAAGTCGGCGTTTTAGAGAGGGACTGTTTAGAACTAATAGACGATTTTATTTTGAACCTTAAAGAGGACAGGCCCTTTATATCCCTTAAACTTGCCCTCTCCCTTGACGGTTCAATTGCAGACAAAAGGGGCACTTCCAAGTGGATAACCGGTAAAGAGGCAAGGACTTTCGTTCACAAACTCCGCTCTTACCACAGTGCCGTTATGGTGGGTATTGAAACTGTTTTAAAGGACGACCCCCTTTTAAACGTCAGGGAGTGGGAAGTAAAGAGTCAGCCTAAAGTCGTAGTTGTTGACGGTAAGTTAAGGATACCCCTTCACTCAAAGCTTATAACTGAGAGAGCGAAAGACCTTATCCTTATTACTGCTCAGCCTTCCCTTTTAGGTTATAAAGCTAAAATACTGGAAGACCTAGGGGTAAGCCTTGTTCCCGTTTTTGGGATTAACGGGAATCTTGACCTTAAGAGTGCCTTTAAAACCTTAAAGAAGGAATACTCAATATACTCCCTTTTCTGTGAAGGGGGAGGGAAGTTGGCCTCCTCTCTCCTTAAAGGGGAGCTTATAGACAAGCTTTATCTTTTCTATGCACCTAAGATTTTGGGAAGTGCTTCCGTTCCTTCCTTCCCTTTGGACATCCCTTCAATAGATAAAGCCTTCTCCTTTGACCTTTGGAATTCCTTAACCTTTGGTCAGGATGTTTTGCTCGTTTACTATTCTAAACTCTTTCCCTTCTCCTCCGAAAATTCTAAAGAGAGTTTACCTTAACTTTTGGAGGTTTTATGGAGAAAGTCTCCATCTTGATTACAGGTGAGCCTGTTTTAGACGACGAGTTTTTGTCCTCTCTTGAGTTAAACGGGGAGTTTATAGGTGAGGTTATTTTCCCTGGAGAGGTAAGAAAGACCGATACTTCTTTTCCCATTCGCTCTTTAAATTTAACAGAGCTTAAAGGAGGAAAGGTTAGGAATTCCTTAGTTAAAGAAGCTAATTATGAAAATCTCCTTTTCCTTGAGTCTAAGACCCTTTTAGAAGAAGATTTAGTTGAGGAGCTCTTAGAGGAGAAGAAGGAAAGTAGGGCCGATTTTGTTTTCCCCAACTTGATTTTAAGGGAAGGCGATAAAGAGAAGGTTAATAACTACGCTCAAGTTCTTGGAAGGGAAGTTGAGCTAATACCTAGTCTCTCTCTGGAAGACTATGTTCCCGAAACTTCACTTTTAACTTCTAAAGAGGTTGTAGAGAAAGGAGGAGGTTTTAACAGCTTCCTTGAAGATTATGAGCTTTATGAGTTTATGTATAGAAACGTAAGGAAGCTTAAATTAAGCCTTTCAGAGCTCTCTTACGCCACTTACGAGCCGTTAACTTCTTTTATAGATACTGCCTACAGGGCTTTTGTTTTAAGGGAGGTTGTCTTAAAGGAATTTGACTGGGAGAGGGAGCTCTTTCCTTACCTGTCTTGGAAAGAAAATGAAAAGGTAGCCAAGGCTACGGCTTTAACTTTAATCGGAAAAAAGCTTGCTTCCTATTACGATTATTTTAACGCTCAAAATTACTTAAGGGGAGCTCTCCTTTCCTTTCACAACAAGGAAACTCTAAGAGAGCTTGTAGAGTGTTTTTTGAACATGGGGCTTTTTGAAAAGGCCAGAGAGTTTGCTTCTACCTCTCAAGGGCTTACAGGAGAGGAAGTAGAAAGGGAGAGGGAGAGGATATCAAAGATAGAACAGTTAATTAAAGAGCTTGAAGAAGCAGTAAAGGAGGGAAAAGTAAGAGAAGTTATAGTGGCTTCAGGTCAGGTTTTAGAGGTTTACAGGGGAGCTCCCCTTTATAACCTTCTTGGAGTCGTTAACTGGATTATTAAGAATAGTGATTCAGCCTTTAAGTTTTTCTACAAAGCTACTACGATGAACCCCTTAAACGAGGACTACCTCTACAACCTAACTGAAGTTGCAAAAGAATTATCCCTTACTCCTAAAGTGGAAAAGCTCCTTAAAGCCTTGCTGGAGGACAACTTTGAAAGAAGTTGAACTTTCACAGATTGAATCCTACCTTAAACTTCAAAATCTCCTTAATCCCCGATTTCCCCTTCCTAAAGCGGGAGGTTGGGCGGCCTCTTGGGAGCTCCTTTTAGCCGCAGTTAAGGAAGCTTTCAGGCTAGATAAAGAGGACTTGGTTATAGTTGAAGCTGGTTCCGGCGTTTCAACTGTGGTTTTCGGTTATTTAATTAAAAATTACTTCCCAAAAGGGGAGCTCTTTTCCCTTGAACACGACTACGACTTCTACCTTAAAACAAAGGGGGAGCTCTCCCTCCACGGCTTGGAAGTTAACCTACTCTACGCTCCACTTAAACCTTACTCTATTAACGGTAAAGAGTGGCTCTGGTACGACATAAAAGAGCTCAAGGAGCTTTTAAAGGACAAGGAAATTGACCTTCTCTTCATAGACGGTCCTCCTCAAGACATTCAAAAAGAAGCAAGGTATCCTGTTTTGCCTATTTTAAAGCCGTTCCTTGCTAAAGATTTTGTTCTAATCCTTGACGACGCTAACGGAGAAGGTGAGAAAAGGGCGAGTTTAAAATGGAAAGGGGAGCTTGAAGTTTATGAGGATGAATTTGTGCACACTGAAAAGGGAGCTCTCATTTTAAAAAGAATAGAAGTTAAAGACTATCCTTTCTTTTCCATATGCATACCCACTTACAATAGAGCTAACTACTTGAAAGAGGCTTTAGAGAGTGTCCTTTCCCAGACCTATAAAAACTACGAAGTTATAGTCTATGACGACGGTTCAACAGATTCCACCTATCAGGTAGTTAAGGGCTTTAAATCTGAAAAAATAAAGTATTTTAGAGGAGATAAAAATAGAGGGAGGCCTTTTGCAAGGAATAGGTGTATAGAGCTCTCCAAAGGAGACTGGATTGTTTTATTTGATGATGACGATGTTCTAAATAGGGAGCTCCTTTCTAAGTATGCAGTTGCCATAAACTCTTTTCCTGATGTTTCCCTTTTCTACCCGAGAATTATAAATGTGAAAGAGGAGGGAAAAGGAACTTATCAGGTTTTGTTGCCCTACGATTACTACAAAAATAGACCCCTTTTACTTAGGACTCTAGCCCGTAAAACTCCTATTTCCAACCCTTCTGTCTGCTTAAAGAGAGAGCTTTACTTAGAGTTTGGAAGTTATAGTGAAGAGTTCCCTAGAGCTCAAGATTACCACTTCTGGACGAGGGTTTTACCTTTTATAGAAATAAAAGGCCTTTTAACTGAAGGCTTTACTTACAGGATTCACCAAAATAATGTGTCAGCAAATCTTTTAAAGTCTGACTTCTCTTACGAGTCTGTAATTAAAAGGAAATTTATAGAAATTGTCCCTTTGGAGGAGATATACTCCTTTGACAAGGAAAATGCCCTTTCCTATTTCTCTAAAGACCTTACCTTTCACCAAGACTTCTTTAACGCGTCCTACTACTCTTGGCTGGCAGGGAAAGACTTTAGAACCTTCCTTAAAGAGGCAGGGCTCCTTTTAAATAAGAAAGAGTTGAGACTCGTTTTAAGGGCTCTCTCATTTTTAAAGGATGGGAACTTTCAAGCTGCAGCCTCTTTGTCAGAAAAATTACCCCTTTTCTTTAGCTTTTTAGTGGGAGGGACCGTTTCTTTGAAAATTAAGGACTCTAACTCTTTGTACTTACTAAAAAGAGCCGTTCTCCTTAATCCCCTTTTTGACTTCTCTTCCTTGATTGAAGACGGCTCAGTCTTAAAGGAGATTTCCTATGTTAAGGAAAGGCTTTTAAAGCCTAAAAACTCTCTGGAGTTAAGGAAAGGAGAATTTGTTTCACTTTTAAAGGGAGGAGCTCTTGAAGATATCTGCCTGCGTTATAGCTAAAGACGAAGAGAAAAACCTTCCCAGGCTTTTAAAATCCTTAAAAGGAAAGTTTGACGAGGTTATATTAGTTGATACCGGTTCAAAGGATAAGACTGTTGAGATTGCTAAAAGTTATGGTTGTAAGGTCTTCCTCCACAAGTGGAACGGCTTTGCAGATGCCCGCAATAGGGCCGTAAAAGAGGCAACCGGAGACTGGCTTTGGCACTTTGATGCAGACTTTGAGCTTGAAGAGGAAGAATTCAGGAAAGCCCTTTTGTTTTTAAAGGGAGCTCCCCCGTTTATTGACGGCTTCTTTATAGGAGTTAAAAACCTTGATTTTAAAGGAGATGTAAGGACCGTATCCTCTCACATCTTCATTCACAGAAAGGGGATAAAGTGGAAAGGTAAAGTTCACGAGTCTCCTACGGTAAAAAGAGCTGCTTCCCTACCGGTTTTCGTTAACCACTACGGCTACTCTGACCCCCAACTCCTCTTAAAGAAGGCAAAGAGGAATTTGGAGCTCTTAAAGGAGGAGCTTTCTAGCTTAAAAGAGGGAAGTAAAGATTACAACTACAAGCTCTTTTACCTGTTGCAAACCTATAACCTTCTGTCTTTCAAAGAGCCTCCCTTTATTGATAAAGCCCTAAAGTTGGCAAAGGAGTTTCTAGAAAAGACAAAGGGTAATCTTGAAGACTACGGCTTTTACACTGTTTTTGCCTATAACTACTACCTCTCTCTCCTTTTTAGGAGAGAGGACTTTAAAGGTATGGAAAGGGTTTTGGAGGAAGTTAAAAAGCTGGGGTTGGAGCTCCCGGAGTTTTACTTTTACTCTTACAAACTAAAGAGAACGGAAGGTAAAGGAGATGAGGCTTTAAAAGAGCTCCTTTCCTGCGCTTTACTCCTTGACAAAATGCTTTCTAATCCCTTTGTGGTTCCTTACGGTGGAGTTTCTGAGTGTTATTCTCTCTTTGAATCGGAGGTGGTAAAAGGAGAGCCTTTAAAGGTTTCCAAAGATGATTTAAAAGAAGTTCGCTTACTCTGGAAAAGAAGAGGGGGAAGGAACTTAGGCCTTTTACTCTTTTGGATTGAAGAAGAGGAAAAGAAGTTAAAAGTAATAAAAAAACTGGCTCTTAGAAACCCTAACGACATCCTAATTTACGCTCTTTTAATTCCCCTTATCTCCCACAGCAAAAGTGAGCTTAAAAGGTATTTAAGCTTTTCAAGGATTCCTAAACTTCTTGTTTCCTCCTCCGATAATAGTTTGTGAAAACCATAAAAAGGAGGTTTAGCCATGGCCCTAAGGATTAACTACAACTATCAGGCCGACTTCACCCACTTTAACCTTAAGCAAACTGAATACAACATGAACAAGGCCCTTGAAAGGCTTGCTACGGGCTATAGGATTAACAGGGCGGCCGACGACGCAGCGGGCCTTTACATCGCCGACCAGTTAAAGACCTACGCAGTGTCTTTAGAGCAAGCTACCAGGAACTCCCAAGACGGTATCTCTATCGCTCAAATTGCCCAGTCTTCCCTTCAAAACGTATATAACATCTTAAATGATATCAAATCAAAGGCGATTGAAGCAGCAAACGACTCCCAAGACGACGCTACTAGGAAGATAATCCAGCAGGACATTAACAAACTCGTTGACGTTATCTCTAAAATCTTCAAAGATACTGAGTTTAACGGAAAGAACATTTTCTCGGCTGGAGCAAACACGTTTACAATTCACTACGGCGGAAGGAGCGCTCAAACATTAGTAATGCAAATCTGGACTGCTACTGCTGCAGCGGCTGCCGATACTGCAGCTCCGTCAACTATAACCATAGGAACTACCGCTATAACCATTGACGTTACAAGCCAGACAAAAGCTGAGGCTGCTATTGCCAACATAGATAACATAATAAAACAAGTTGACCAGCTTAACGCTAAGGTTGGTTCTTACCAGATTGAGCTTGAGAAAATCATAACGAACAACGAGAGCCAGAGAATTAACGTTCAAGAGGCTGAATCAAGAATCAGAAACGTTGACTTTGCTAAAGAGATGTCTGAGTTTACAAGGAATCAAATTCTTATGCAGTCTGGTACAGCTATGCTTGCTCAAGCTAACCAACTACCTCAACTTGTTTTACAACTTCTCAGGTAAGTTTTGGGGGCCTTGCCCCCTTAATTTTCTTAGAGGTATGCTATGGATGTAAAGTCGGTAGTTAACCTTCAACCTTCTTTAGAGATAAACGTTCAGTCCTTTTCTGCTAAGAGTCAAGGTCAGGAGAGCCTATCCCACTTAAACCGTATGGAAAAAGAAAGGGAGAAAGCAATTTCTCCGGAAACTCTTGAAAACGTCCTAAATGACTTAAAAAGGAAACTGTCCCTTTTAAACACTCAGCTTAAAATACAGATAGATAAAGATACTGACATTATTGTTGTAAAAGTAATAGACAAAGAAACTCAAAAAGTTATTAGGCAAATACCTCCAGAATACATTTTAAAAATTGCAAAGTATTTGGATGAGATAGCGGGTCTTCTCTTTTCAGAGAAAGTTTAGGGGGAAAGATGGCAGGGGAGCTCTACATAAGCAACTTGGCGGGAACTTTTGACTATCAGGAGATACTTAATCTTTACTATCAGTCCCAGTCCGCTCCTATTAACCTTTTAAAGTCTCAAGAGTCAAAGCTAAGTGAAAAGGAATCGGCACTTAAAGAGTTTAACTCTAACATTCAAAAATTTTACGAGGCCTTCAACTCCCTTACTTCAAGTTATGAGCTTGAAAAGAAAAATGTTTCAATTTCAAATCCTTCTGTTTTAAGTGCAAACGTTCTTGACCCTCTTTCTGCCCAAGAAGGAAGCTACACGGTAGAGGTTAACCAGCTCGCCAAAAACGACGTTTGGCTTTCCCAGAAGGGAGTTAGCTCCCTCTCTGACCCTGTTTCCACAACTAGCGGACAGTTAACAATAGAGTATGAAGGCCAAAGTGTTGCTGTAGTAGATTACGATGAGGATACTTCAGATAACACTAAACCTTCAACCTTAACAGAAATAGCTAACGCTATAAACTCTTCTCAAGACAAGGTTGTAGCTTCGGTTATATTTGACGGGAGCTCTTACAGGCTCTTGCTCTCTGGAAAAGACACCGGAGAGAAGGCCACTATTTCTATTAAGGAAACCGGCAATGGGGACCTTTTAGATAACTTGGAGCTCGGCGATAACTATTCTGAAAGCCACGTTCAAGTGGCTCAAGACGCGAAGATAACCCTTTTCGGAGCAGAGATAAACTCTTCTACAAATACTTTTGAGGATGCCATTCCAGGAGTTAAGATTACTGTAAACTCAATTGGTACTTCAGTTATAAATGTTCAAGCTGACTACTCCCAGTTTAGAAATGACCTTACTTCTTTAATTAATGCCTACAACGCTATAGTTGACTTTATATCAGATAAAGCAGGTAAAGATGGCGTTCTATCTGGAGATAACACCCTTTATACTGTTCGTTCTTCTCTCCTTTCTAAAATGCAGTCCCTTTTTGACTTGGGTATTCTCAGCGTTGATAAAGATACGGGTCATGTAAACCTTAATACCTCAAAACTTGATACTCTCTTGAGTCAAAACTTAACGGAAGTAAAAACTGCCGTCTCAAACTTGAGAAATTCTCTTCAGGATTACTTGGTTTTCCTGACGAGTCCTGAAGGGCCGATTAACTCTGAAATAAAGAGTCTTGAAAGTGCTAAAGAACAGATTGAAGACAGAATAGATTTTATGACTAAGATGCTGAACGAGCAGCTTGAGGAGTTTAAGAAACAGCTTATACAAGTTCAACTCCTTCAAACCAAAATGGAAGAGTTAAGGGCTAAAATAGCTTCTACTTTTGGAACGCCAACTTTACTTCCTAAGTCGTAAGGAGAGGGGATATGAATCCTTATTTAAAAATGCAGGTTGAAACGTCAACCCCTGTGGAAAGAGTAATTTTACTCTACGATAAACTTTTAATTCTCTTAAAAGAAGCTTTTTCGGCGATAAAGGAAGGAAATGTTGAAAAAAAGGTTAATTCTCTTTCTAAAGCGGAAAAGATAATAACGGTATTAAACTCTTCACTTGATATGGAAAAGGGTAGAGAAGTTGCCAAAACTTTAAGGGATTTCTACGAAACTCTTTTATGGGGAATTTTTATTGTTAACAGAGATAACGACCTTGAAGCTTTAGAAAATTTAATTTATATGGTGAATGAGGTTAAGGGAGCTTGGGAAGAGATAGCTTTGAAAGAGAGTTAAACAGTTTAATTGTAGCTATTAACAATAAAAACTATGAAGAGGCACTAAATCTCTTACGAGAATTTGATTTAAACTTGCCTAAACTTTCTAAAGAAAGGGCTTCTGCCCTATATTTGCTCCTTGAAGAACTAACTAAAAGTCTTAAAATAGAAGAAGAGAAGATATTATCTCTTTTAGAGACGAAAGTTTGGGTAAAGAACTCTTATCTAAAGCACTCTTTATAACGGGAACCGATACTGGAGTTGGAAAGACCTTCTTTTCGGTTTCACTAATCAATGCTTTAAAAGAAAAAGGTATTAGCGCTGTAGGTTATAAACCTATAGAAACTGGATGTTCTCCAGAGTGCCAAGACGCTAAAGCTTTAGGTAAGGCCAGCGGTCTCTACCTCCCCCCTTTTTACTCCTTTAAAACGCCCGTTGCTCCCTCTGTTGCCTCTGAGCTGGAAGGAGCTCCTTTGAATGTTTCAGCTCTTAAGTCAGAGATAACCTTCCTTCAAAAGAGGTATTCCCCTTTAATAATTGAAGGAGCAGGGGGGATAATGGTCCCTATAACTTGGGAGTACACTTATCTAGACTTGGTTAAAGACCTCTCCCTTCCAGTCATTGTTGTTGCCCTTAATAAGCTGGGAGTGATTAACCATACTCTTTTAACGGTTAAAGCCTGCTTGTCTGAAGGAGTAAAGGTTGTTTCCGTGGTTTTAAACTCATTTAAAGCTGAAGATGAAAGCTTTTACACTAATTTATCTTCTTTAAGGAAGCTCCTTTCTCTTCCTGTTATTTCTTTCTCTTCTCCTTCTGATGCAAAAGCTGTCATTCCTTATGTTTTCAAAAGTTATTGAAAAGTTTTTTCTAATGCATATTATTTTAAGTAAATTTGATAAGAGGGAGGAAAGATGAAAAAGCTCCTTTTGGCTTTAAGCGTTTTCTTGGTAAGTGGAGCAACGGCGGAGGCAGGTACTTGGGAGACTACTTGTGCAGGTTGCCATAACGGCGTGGTAGCTCCTTCTAAAGAGACCCTTCTTAAGAAGTTTAAGACTAAGAGAGAGTTTATGGCAGCCGTAAGGAAGGCCGTTCAGTCTGGTAAGATGCCAAGAGGACTCGGATTTGGCAGAGCTGCTATGGAACTTTACGGAGGAGCTAAAAAGTTTTCCTCCTTCCACAAAGTTAGCGCTGTAAAAAGTAGTTCAGTTGCTACTTCAAGCTCTGACCCTTACGCTAAGTACAAGAAGTTCTTTACGCCCCTTCCTGCTTTACCCCCGATACCTGCTGATAACACTTTAACCCCAGAGAAGGTTAGGCTGGGGAAAATGCTTTATTATGACCCTAGACTTTCAAGAAGTAAGTTAATTTCCTGTAATACCTGCCATAACCTCTCTATCGGAGGGGACGACAATCAAAAGACCTCATTAGGAGACCACTGGAGGACCGGAGGTAGGAACGCTCCTACAACTCTTAACTCTGGCTTTTTAAGGGTTCAGTTCTGGGACGGTAGAGCTCCCACCCTTGAAGAGCAGGCAAAAGGTCCCCTTCAAGCTCACGTTGAGATGAATTCAACTCCCAAGATAGTAGTTCGCAGGCTTAAGGCTATTCCTGAATACGTGAAACTCTTTAAGAAAGCCTTTCCCGGCGAGAAAGACCCTGTTAACTTTGAGAACGTAGTTAAGGCCATAGCCTCTTTTGAGAGAACACTTAACACTCCCAACTCTCCCTTCCAAAGGTACCTTCTAGGCGACTCTAACGCCTTAACTAAAGAGCAGAAAGAAGGAATGAAGCTCTTTGTTAAGTATGGCTGTATAGCCTGCCACAGCGGTCCTGTCTTCTCTGACGGACAGTTTCACAAGTTTAAGTGGAATAACGACCTTGGAAGGTACAGGGTTACCAAAAATCCCAAAGATAAGTATATGTTTAGAACCCCTCAGCTCCTTAACGTAGCTATTACTGCTCCTTACTTCCACGACGGTTCAGTTAACAGCCTTGAAGAGGCAGTTAAGATTATGGCTCAGAAAGAGTTAGGTAAAAAGTTGTCAAACGAAGAAGCTAAAAAGATTGCTGACTTCCTCCGTTCCCTTACGGGAGAAGTTCCCCTTGAAGCAAGGGTTTTACCTCAACTTCCGGGCAATAACCCTGAATAAACTTAAGGGAGGGAGTTTCCCTCCCTTGTATAATTTTACTTATGAACTACTTTATCTCAGATACCCACTTTTTCCATAAAAACATACTTAAGTTAAATCCTCTCAAGAGGAAGAAAGGATTTGAAGATTTAATTCTCTCCTCTTTAGAAGATTTAAATTCAGAGGATACCCTCTATCTTTTGGGGGATTTTGCTTGGGAGCTTCCAGAAGGCTTTAAAGAGCTCTGGAGCTCTTTTCCCTTTAAAAAGGTCTTAATAAAAGGAAACCACGATTGGCGTTTTAAGGATGAACAGCTTAGGGAGCTCTTTGACGAAGTTTACCCTTTCTCCCTGTCTTTAGAAGTAAAAGGGAAAATGGTTCTCCTTTGCCACTTCCCGTCTTTAGACCTTAGGACTTATAGGTTTTTAGAACTTCAAAAGAAAATAACCCAAGAGTTTAAAGAGGGAAGATTTTCTTTGCTCCTTCACGGCCACGTTCACTGGAATCCCTTTGGCGTTTTCTGCGGTTGCCACTTAAATTGTGTAAAATGCCTAAATGTTAATGTTGAGTTTATAGGTTTTAAACCTCTAAGCGAGGAGGAACTTCCCCTATGATAAAACTCTTAATTCTTGACGTTGACGGAGTCTTAACAGACGGAACCATTACCTATACTCCTTTTGGAACTGAGGTTAAATCCTTTAACGTGAAGGACGGCTTTGGTATAGTTAGAGCCCTTAAAGAGGGTTTAAAAGTTGCACTTATTAGCGGTAGGTATTCCTCCTTAGTTGAAAAGAGGTTTAGGGAACTTGGAGTTGAGGAGATACATCAGGGAATTGAAGACAAGATGGAAGTCTATGGCTACCTTAAAGAGAAGTTCTCCCTTAAAGACTCCCAAATTGCGGCTATGGGAGATGACATACCAGACATTCCTATCCTTAAAACCTGTGGGGTTTCGGGAGCTCCCAAAGACGCAGTTCCTGAAGTTAAACTAATAGTTGACTTTGTCTCAACCAAAGAGGGCGGGAAGGGAGCAGTTAGAGAGTTTATAGACTTTCTCCTTAAAGAGAAAGGAAATGAATAGGTCATTTTTCTATCGTTTAGCCTTAATTTTCTTTCTTATCTCTACTTTACCTTTTGTAATTTTCCTAATAAATAGGGAAACTCCCCCTCCAAATCTCAAGATAAAAACTCATAAAGAGCAGACAATTGAAAAATTTTCCTTGCGTTCTGCCGGAGAAAACCCGTGGATACTTAAATCTCCCAAAGCTGTTTTTAAAGGAAACAGCATTATAAAACTTAAAGAAGCCGTTTTTGAAACTTTAACATCTCCTAAAATAAGGATAACGGCAAGAGAAGCCCTTTTTAATAAAGAAAAGGGATTGCTTTTCCTAAAAGTTGTTCACCTATACTCTAATAAAACGGAAGCTTTTTCTCCTGAAGGGGTCTATTCTACCGAAAAGAGTATTTTTAAAACAGATAAAGGTTGTAAACTTAAATCTGAAACTTCCATTACTACGGGGCAAAGGTGTATCCTCTTTGTTAAAAATGGGAAAGTTATAATTGAAGGTAAAGTTAAAAGCACTATTTCGGAGGCGAAATGAGGTTCTTTATCTTACTTGTTCTACTTTCTTTTTTTCTAGCCGTAAACTCTTTCTCTTCTGAAGAGAAGGTAAACTCTATTCCCGTCGTGATAGAAGCTCAGAAACTTAACTACAACGATAAGAAAAAGGTAGCTGTTTACATAGGAAACGTGATAGCTCAACACGGTCAAACAATCCTTAAAGGGGATAAACTTACCATATACTTTACCCCTGACGGAAAGGAGATAAGGAAAATAGTTGTTGAAGGGAATGTTTACCTTAAGGACCCAAGAGGTGAAGGTTGGTGTCAACAGTTAATTTACTATCCATTTCAGGAAAAAGTGGTTCTAATAGGAAACGCAAAGCTTAAACAGGGTAAAAATCTTATAGTTGGAGATAAGATAATAGCCTATAAAGACGGAAGGGTTGAAGTTATAGGTGTAAAAGAGAGAGTTAAGACAATCATATACTCAGAGGGAAAAGTTGCAGCAAGTGCAGGATTTAAATCTCCTAAAAGTAGAAAAAATAAGTAAGACTTTTGGTAAAAGGAAAGTTGTAGATAGCGTAAGTTTAGAAGTCTTTGAAGGAGAGGTAGTAGGTTTGCTGGGGCCTAACGGTGCCGGTAAAACTACTACCTTTTACTGTATTGTGGGCCTTGTAAAAGCAGACTCAGGTAAAGTTTACATAGGGGAAGAAGACATCACTAAAGAACCAACCTACATAAGGGCAAGAAAGGGTATTTCTTACCTTCCTCAAGAGCCTTCAATTTTTAGGAAACTTACTGTTGAGGAGAACTTAAAAGCTGTTTTAGAGATGCACAACTATTCAGAGAGGGAGATTAAGGAGAAAGTAAACTGGCTTTTAGAAAGATTTGGGATAGCTCACTTAAGAAAGCAAAAAGCTTCCTCCCTTTCTGGAGGAGAGAGGAGGAGACTTGAAATAGCGAGAGCTCTAACTATAAACCCTAAATTCCTACTTCTGGACGAACCCTTCGCCGGAATTGACCCTATAGCTGTAGCTGACATACAATCTCTTATAAAAGAACTTAAAGAACTGAACATTGGAGTTCTAATTACCGACCACAACGTAAGGGAAACTCTCAAGATAATAGACAAAGCTTACATAATAGCCCACGGTAAAGTCATAGCCGAAGGAGCTCCTTCTGAAGTTGCTAAGGAGGAAATAGTAAGGAAAGTTTATCTTGGAGACGACTTTAGCTTCTAGTGTATCCTGTAAACGAAGTCTACTATAGTTTTGTCAGAAGGATTTTTCTTATTAACTACTTTAACCTCAACAGCGTAGATTTGTGGACTTAAGGAGGGAGAAGCAGGATTTTCTAAAACTCTGGAGAGGAGAGTAGCGTTTATGCTAAAGTTATCTATTTGTGAGAAATTTCCTAAGTTAATTGGTGAGTTTGGGAGATTACAAGAAGTATATTTGCAGAAATCGCCCGTATCCATTAACCTAAAAAGATAATTTGATATACCTTTGGCAACCTCTTCTGAGTTTGTGTAGTTTTTATAACTTCCAGAAATGTAGGTGTTTGAGGATATTAAATAGAAAAGAGAAGCTATCACTATTAACGCTACTAAAGACAGGATAAGTGTAATAATTAAAGTGATTCCTTTCCTCATTTATTTCTCCAAATTCATCGGTTCTTGGGAAATTTTTATAATTTTCCACCTATAATGGATGTAATCTTTTACATTTTTTAGGCTTAGATTTACATTATCTATGGTAGTATTCTCGGAAAAATAGAAGTTATTGTCTCTTTTCCCTTCTTGAACCAATATATAAACGTTCACTCCTTGTAAATTGTTTACTTCTTCGTTAAAGGAAATATTTGACAAGCTTTCGGGATTAACTAAGCTACCGTTCCAGTTAAACCTTACCTGGAAGTCTGCAACGCAGTACAGTATTGGATAGGATTTTTTACCTATTTTCCTAAATAAAGTTTTCGTCCCTGGAGCACAGTAGGACGGCGCAGTAGAAGATTTTCCTAAGTAGTATTCTATTAAATTGCAGTACTGGTTGGAACAACTTCCGCTAGTTGCAGGGTCGTAAGGATAGACTAAGAAGATACCAGTTGAAGGACATATCTTGCTATTGGTAAAGCCATCAACTATTTTCCTTGTTGATGCATCTAAGACCACAAAACCTAAACTCCCAGTAGGTAAGCTCCCTGCCTTGATGTCAAATGTACCTGAAGAGCAGTCTACTAAAGCCCAACCGTGGGTCTTCTCGTTGGTTAAGCTGTAGGTTGAGCGTATAGCGAGTCCCTTTTTAACTTTATCAAAATCAACAGGCAAACAATCTCCATTACATATAAAGTTGGTGCAGTTGCAAGAGCAATTGCTTCCTATTCCGTACCCTGCTTCCTGAAGTTCATATCTTATGATGTCTGTATTTAAGAGTGACTCTATTTGAGAAGTAGATATAGATTCTTCTCTTCTAAAGTTCTTGTATACAGAAGTATATACTATGTAAATAGCAGTTAGGATAATAAAGCTTATGAAAACAGTAATTACTGCTTCAATTAAACTTATGCCTTTCCTCTTCCTCATTTCTATTCACCCTATTTAACTATTACGGTTCCGTTTATAGAATGGAATTTCCCTCTGAAAAACCAGCAAATTTCAACTTTAACCTTTTTTATCTTAAGGAAATTATTGTTAGTAATATTAAAATACTTGCCAAAAATCACCTTTTTGTCCCTTACAAACCTTACCTCAATGTTTTTCTTGTTAACTAGTGCGTCTTGACAGCTTGTACTACCATTATTTATACTTGGATTTATGCCACTATAACCTTTACTTCTTACTTCCTCCAGATTTGCTATTAAGATTTGGTTAGCAATGTTTCTTATATCGTTTTGCTGGTTTACTCGTATGTAAACAAGGATAGAAAATAGTAGACCAATTAATACGATACTTAAGATAACTACTGAGATTAAGACCTCTATTATGCTGAACCCTAACCTTCTACTGGCAGTTTTTCCCATTCCATTTTCCTCTCTTTAGTCTGACGCCTCCAGATGATATGACACAGCTATAAACTGGGTTAAGGGAATCTAAATTTATGGAATTGCTAAATATCGTAAAGGAATTGAGAATCCCTTTTTCGCTAATTCTCACTTCTGTTGTGGAACCTTTAAACTTAAAAGGGGATGAGAGGTTGTATTCGGCTACGGTATTACCGCTTTGTTTAACCTGTAATTCTTTTCCATTAGAGGATAAATACACTTCATAAGGTGTGTGAGATAAAAGGGCCTTCATTCTATACTTTTGAATTGTGGAATATATGATGTCTGTATCTTTCTCAATATCTGCTCTTTTCTTCCACTTTAAAAGTGGAGGAGCAGCCAGAAGTAGTAGTATTGCTAAGATAGCTAATATAATTAAGATTTCTAATATTGTAAAAGCCTTTACTTTTCTATCCATAAAAGGAGCTCTCCTAACCAAGTTTCTGGCACTACAAGAGGTGTTGAGCTTTCAGGAGAGATACCTATATACCACTTAGTAGTTCTATTTCCGTTATTACTAAAGTAGCTTTTGTTGGGGATTATCTGTTCTATGTCTCCGCTGGATAGTTGAAGGAGTAAACTTCCGTTAATCGTAGAGGGGGCATAAACTTCTTTCCCTTCAGAGCCTAAGCATCCTTTAAATAGGCTACCTCCGGTAGCACAGTTTAAGCCCCATACCCTTGTTCTTCCGCCGAAACTACAAGGGTCAGAAGAAGGTTGAATAGTAGTAAAGAAAATAACATTTGATTTGCTAGGTGTTGGGTCAGCTATAGAACGCTCTTTTAGGTAGTTTCCTGTATTGTTTGAGAGTTCAATATACCAACCTCTTAAAACCCCATTGCTTAAGTCATTACAAATGTTGTCGGTACCTTCACTAACATCGGCAGCGTTGGTTATGACGACCCAGTTTTTGCCTTCTTTTTTTAAGGGCAAGCCGTATATTCTTTCCCTCGTATTGGGAAGTGGATTGTCTTCTTTGAAAAACCACTTACCTGTTCCAAAGTATATATACCATCTGTTAAAGCATTTCATTACCTCTACCTTTGAGGTAACAGGGGGTATTTCTCTAATTAAATACTCTCTAATTCTCCAATCGTTTATGTTATCGCTGTTTGTATCTATTTGCAGTATTCCCCCTTTCATATTATTCAAGTCTCCATCAAAAATGGATGTGCCAACGAAAATAGAGTCTGTGTACCCGTCATTATTAAAATCAATGCCTTCTGTAAACAGCCTACCTGAAAAGGCGTTCTGTATTCCCGTATCAATAACTCTTTCCAAATTTCCGTTAAATAGATTAAGGACGAAGAACTTTAAGTTGGTATAAGCTTCACCTTTATAATTGTCTGGACCGGAGCCGAAAATCACATATGTTCCATTTTTCCTCTTTACGATTGCGGGTCCTGAATAAGTAAATCCTAAGTCTTTATTAGTAAATTCCCAAAGGAACTTGGGTTTCAGAGGGTTTGTGATGTCCAATGCAAAGTAAGATGAAAGTCCTACGCAAGAATTTGAGCTTGTATCAGGACAAGTATCGGTTGGAGGATTTATGCAGCCATTGCTAGTGCAACCAACCGCTCCTCCTAGTCTCATTCCTCCTATTAAAATCCTGTGAAGGTTGCCTTTAGCGTCTTTGTAGGAGTAAACGTAAGGTTTTAGGTCAACAAAGTACATGTGCTTGTAGTCTGGATTTGCAAGGTATCTCAAGTAAGGTAAAGCGTTTTTAGGTATAAATGCCCATAACTCCTCTCCTAAAGAGTAGCTCCCATTATCATCCTTTGAATTCTGAATTTTTGCCACTTGGTTGGGTGTAGAGAGTTTTTTTACGAAACCGACCTTGAACGCGTGTAGCATACCGTCATTTGCACCAACGAAAACCACGGAGAATTTGCCGTAGTCAACGGCCGTAGGTGTAGAGTATATAATGTCTCCCAGTTTCCAAGTTTCTCCATCTACACTTCTATTTCTACATCCTTGGATATCCTTTCCCCTAATGTAGGAGACTAAGTTTCCTGCAGAACCTGAAAGACAAGAAGGAAAAGTGCCAGGATTTCCTAAGTAGTTTTTAAAACTTTCTGCGTTTTCTTTAGTGAATTCTATAAGTCTATTACCATCTGTCGTGAATATTTTCCTGTCTTGAGGAGCTGTGTTTAATAGTATGCTCCCTGCTTCCCATAGAGGATGGAGGCTATCAAAAGAATCATAACTTGTTATAAAAGAACCTTTATTCCCTGTAGAAGTGCTGTTATAGACATCTATTTTAAGTTTTCCTGTATCTTCATTAACGCTCCATTCAACTATGTGGTCTGTACTAATATCCAAAATCTTGTTTTCATTTGTATCTTCCCTTATGTTCTGGTAGCTTTTTGAGTTATAGAGCCACCAACTATAAAGATAGCCAATCCAGCCAACTTTTTTGTCGTCAAAATATCTTTCTGGATAAAAGAGTGCTTGTAAAGATATGCTTCCTATGTTGCCCTTTTCAGATAGGGCACAAACGGAAGTAGCTGAGAAGACTTTTTTCAAAATTAATTTGAAAATCTTGTAAATAGCTTCTTTTAACTTTTGTGGGTTGTCGCCGTAAAAGAAATTATCAGGAATACCGTTTTTATCCTTATCCCATTCGCCTATCTTATCTTTTTTTATTGGAGAGTATGAACCGCAATACGAATTTTTTTCGTGTTTGGAATCACAGGGGGGAGAAGGAGGAACCGAGTCGTATCCGTAGGGAAGGTCATCTCCGTCTTTATCAATAAAGCTTCCGTATATAGCTGTATTCTCTAAAGCGTTTTTATCAGAAGGTGTATCGCTGAAACTATATATGGCGTAAGTTTCTACCCTTTGCTTCCCTTCTAGTTCCTCTGACAGGTCTTCTGTCCATAATTTATAGGTTATTAATGAAGGGTCTATAATACAACTATATTTGTAAATTGAGGCGTTAATGGGATTTTTCATAAGGTGTGAGTCGTTATCGCAGGTAAGCTTCTCGTTAGAAAACCAGTGTCCGTTCCATCCTCCATCGGATATTAAAACAACAAAGTTTTTAGCGCACCTTACCTTAATGTTGTTAAACTCATAAGGATTTACATAGTCTGAGTCTTTTCTGGAAAACCTCTTTCTCCATATACCGTCTTTTAACGAAAAGTAGTGATAAACCTCATCTAGGGCTTCTCCCGTAGGAGTTCTACCTGCAGGTACGGTATTGTTTATTTGTTCTATTAGTTTGTCATAGTTGTAAGAAGGATAAATCCATTCCCTAACAGGCTCATAATAGTAAGAGTTAGGGTGCCTGTAGTGGTGGCGTTTCCCAGGAAATATAACTAAACCTATGCGGGGTTTTAGGTTGTTTCTAGCAATTTGTTGTAATATCCCTTCAACTTCTCCTGTTTCTGTGTTATAGGAGCTGGTTTCCTCTATTGGGATGAGAATTGTACCGTTCTTGCTAATGGTTTCTAGGTATTCTTTATTGTTATATTCAACAACTTTCCCGCCTGTTAATATTAAGCGAAGTATGTCTATCCTTCTCATATATTCATAGTTCAATTTATTGCCAGATTCACCATTGGGGCAATATGAATATATTGATATTGATTTGGATTTTTTCTCTTTGCAGTATTTTTTGTCTGGTTTAAAGTATCCGTAGTAAGTTTTCTTTCCGTCAAATTTGTTCCCTTTATAATTATATGCTTTAAATTTCATACTTCCACTGTAATCTAGAACTAGCATTATGTTGCTGTAAGTTTTCTGCTGTAAAAAAGGAGGAATGGAGTAATAGGTTGAAGGATTTAAAGTTTCTGAATAGCTAAGAGAATGTGAAATAATTAAGGTTAATAAGGACAAGATACCTATTGCTACTTTCTTTGTCCCTGTCATTTTTCTCCCTCTAACTTTTGGCATTTAATGTAATTTTTGTTTAAGTAGCAAACTAGAGTATCTCCTACTTTAAAATTAAGGTTTTTGGGAGTGTTTTCTACTTGATAAGGTTGTTCGTATCCGTCTAACTCTAGTATAAGGGAATTTTGCGAAGAGCTAATGACTAGTCCGTATTTTTGTTGGGAAAGGTTTGTGGGGGTTTTCTCGTTCCATATAAGGACTTTGTAGCCGTTTCCTAAAGCTTCTGGAACTTGTAGTGCAGGTAAAACAGAGAGAAGGTAGAAAATTAAGGAAAATTTAAGGTTTTTCTTTACCATTTTCCTTGCCTTTTATATGGGTTCTACTTTATGTAATTTAGTAGAATTTCAGGTATTTTCACTGAACCGTCTCTTTGTTGGTACTGTTCAAGTATTGCAATTACCGTTCTGCCTACTGCAAGGCCTGAGCCGTTTAAGGTGTGAGCGTAGTGGACTTTCCCGTTTTTGTCCCTGTAGCGTATTTTGGCTCTCCTCGCCTGAAAGTCTTCACAGTTTGAGCAGGAGGAGATTTCCCTGTACCTGTTTTGAGAGGGTATCCAAACTTCTATGTCGTAGGTTTTTGCTGCAGAAAACCCTAAGTCTCCCGTGCACAGCTCTACAACTCTGTAGTGAAGTCCTAAAAGTTGAAGCACCCTTTCTGCCTCTTTTACCAGTTTCTCAAGCTCTTGGTAGGAGTTTTCAGGGCGGACTATTTTTACAAGCTCAACTTTGTTAAACTGATGAAGCCTCATTATCCCCCTTACATCCCTTCCGTGAGCTCCAGCCTCCTTCCTGAAGCATGGAGTATAGGCCGTGTAGTACTTGGGGAGCTCTTTTTCTTCAAGTATCTCCCCTGCGTGAATGTTTGTAAGGGGAACCTCGGCGGTAGGTATTAGCCACAAGTCTTCGTCTTCTATTTTGTATAGGTCATCTTTAAATTTGGGTAGTTGACCGGTTCCTGTCATCGTTTGGGTGTTTACCAATAGAGGAGGGATTATCTCCTCGTAGCCGTGCTCTTTTGTGTGGAGGTCAAGCATAAAGTTAATTAAGGCCCTTTCAAGTTTTGCTCCCCACTTCTTGTAGATAACGAACCTTGAGCCTGACAGTTTTGCAGCTCTTTTAAAGTCAAGTATTCCGTTTTTCTCTGCTATTTCCCAGTGGGGAAGGGGAGTAAAGTCAAACTTAGGTTTTTCTCCCCATACTCTAACTACAACGTTGTCGTTTTCGTCTTCCCCTACCGGTACTGAAGGGTGGGGAGGGTTTGGAATTGAGAGTATGAGTTTTTGAAACTTTCCTTCTATTTCTCTTAGCTCTTTTTCAAGCTCTTTTACTCTTTCTGAAATTCT
>JALSNF010000011.1 GCA_026987115.1 Desulfurobacteriaceae bacterium | reverse complement strand
AGAGGATGGGAGCAGAGCTAAAGATAGAGGGAAACAGCGTAATAGTTAAAGGAGTTAAGGAGCTCTTTGGAGCAAAAGTTACGGCAACTGACCTGAGGGCAAGTGCCTCTCTTGTTATTGCAGGACTAGGAGCAAAGGGGAAGACGGAAGTTTACAGGATTTACCACCTTGACAGGGGATATGAAAGACTTGAAGAGAAGTTAAAGGGCTTAGGGGCAAAAATAGAGCGGGTTAAAAGCGAGATAAACTACTAGGAGCGTTAAGTATGGAAATAACCTTTGCACTACCTAAAGGAAGGCTTTTAAAGGAGAGCGTTAAGTTCCTATTAAAGTGTCAGATAGACGCAGAAGAGACATTAAAAGAAAGCAGGAAACTTGTATTTAGAAAAGGAGGGTTCAAGTTCCTCCTTGTTAAACCTATGGACGTTCCAACTTACGTTTATTACGGAGCCGCAGACGTAGGAATCGCAGGAAAGGATGTAATAGAGGAAAAAGGGTATGAACTGTATGAACCCCTTGACCTTGGCTTTGGTAAATGTAGGTTAAGCGTTGCCGAACCTGTAAACATAGAAGAACCTTACGATTTGGAAAAGCTCTCCTCAATAAGGGTGGCAACCAAATACCCTAAAACCACAGACTCTTACTTTAGAAGCAAAGGAATACACCCTGAAATAATAGTGCTTTACGGCTCTGTTGAGCTTGCACCTTTAGTTGGCCTTTCAGACAGGATAGTTGACCTCGTTCAAACTGGGACAACTTTAAGGGAAAACGGATTAAGGGAAGTTGACGTAATCCTTAACTCAACCGCAAGGCTAGTAGTAAATAGGGCAAGTTTAAAGACAAAATACGGCAAGATAAAGCCCATAATAGAGAAGATGAAGGAAGTTATAGCTAATCAAAGATAACTGTCTTGTTATCGTAAACGAGAATTTTATTCTCAAGGTGCCACTTAACCGCCCGTGCAAGAACGAGCTTCTCTAAGTCCCTTCCTTTCTTTATCATCTCCTCAAGAGTGTCCCTGTGGCTTACCCTAACGACATCTTGCTCAATTATAGGACCTTGGTCAAGCTCCTCGGTAACGTAGTGGCTTGTTGCTCCTATTATCTTTACTCCCCTTTCGTAAGCTCTGTGGTAAGGTTTTGCTCCAACAAAGGCAGGAAGGAAGGAGTGGTGGATGTTTATTATCCTGTTCCTAAAGGTGTTCACAAACCTACCCGAAAGTATCTGCATGTAGCGTGCTAAAACTACTAAGTTTATGTTCTCTCTCTTTAAAAGCTCAATTTCCTCTCCTTCAACTTCCCTTTTGTTCTCTTTACTGACAGGAAAGTAGTAAAAAGGAATTCCGAAAGTCTCAACGGTCTCTCTTAGGTCTTCGTGGTTGCTTATTACTAACTTTAAATTCCCCTTTAGGTCTCCAACCTTAAAACGGTAAAGGAGCTCATAGAGACAGTGGTCATACTTTGAAACGAAAACGGCAACGTTTTGAACTTCATCGCTAAAGTGTAGTTGATAATTTATGTGAAATTTCTCGGCAATAGGCTTAAAGGCTTTCTCTATCTCGGACTTTTTAAGGGAAAACCCTTCAAGTTCCCACTCTATTCTCATAAAGAAAATGCCTTTCTGAAAGTCTATGTGCTGGTCTGCATGGATGATGTTTCCGTTGTTTTTAGCTATAAAGCCGGTAATTTCTGCAAGTATCCCTCTTCTATCCGGACAAGAGATAAGCAGAACAGCAGTCTCCATAACTACTCCACGGTAACGCTTTTTGCTAAGTTCCTAGGCTGGTCAACCTCATAACCTAAAAAGTCGGCAATGTAATAGGCGAAAAGCTGTAAAGGAACAACATTTAAAATAGGAGAGAGGAACTCGTTAACTTCAGGAACGTAAATAGGGTAATCTGTAAGGTTATTCGCCTCTTTGCACGAAGGGTTTAAAACTGAAATTACCTTACCTTTTCTCGCTTTTACCTCCTCCATGTTGGAAACCACCTTCTCATAAACTCTTCCTTTCGTAGCAAGGAAGATAACAGGCATCCTTTCATCTATGAGGGCAATAGGACCGTGCTTCATCTCTCCAGAGGGATATCCTTCTGCGTGTATGTATGAAATCTCTTTAAGTTTAAGGGCTCCTTCAAGGGCAATAGGATAGTTAACGTGCCTCCCAAGGTATAAAACGTCTTTAGCCTTATAGAAGTTAAGGGCAAGCTCTTTAACAGTTCCCTCTTTTCTCTCTGTATTTAAAAAGGACTCAAGCTTTGAGGGAAGCTCAAGGAGCTCCCCATATAGGCTTTCAAACTCCTCCTGCTTAAGAGCTCCCCTTACTTTCCCTAACCAAAGGGCAAACAAAAACAGCGAAGTAAGCTGTGTAGTAAAAGCCTTTGTTGAAGCTACGCTTATTTCAGGCCCTGCATAAGTGTATATAGTTCCGTCTGCTTCCCTAGTTGCCGTTGAACCTATAACGTTGCAGATTGCTAAGGTAGTAGCTCCCCTTTCCTTGCCAAGCCTTAAAGCTGCCAAGGTATCTGCCGTCTCTCCCGACTGGGTTATCCCAACTATTAGGGTCTTGTCAGATATAACAGGGTCTCTATAGCGAAATTCTGAAGCGTAATCTACATTAACGGGAACCCTTGAAAAGCTCTCTATGTAGAACTTAGCAATCAAGCCGGCGTGGTAGGAAGTACCACAGGCAACTATATGTATTCCCTCTAACTGCTCAAAGTTAAAGTCTAAAGGAGCTCCCTCCTCAAACCAACCACTGTTTCCCCTAATGGCGTCGGCAACGGCCTTTGGCTGCTCATAAATCTCCTTAAGCATAAAGTGCTTGTAGCCTCCCTTTTCGGCTTGAGATATAGACCAAGGAACGGTCATAACCTCCTTGCTAAGGGGAACTCCGGAGAAATCGTAGAAAGAGACCTCGTCTTTAGACAAAACGGCAACCTCCCCATCTTCAAGGAAAACCACCCTGTTGGTATAGGGAAGGAAAGCGGGAACGTCAGAAGCGACGAAGTTTTCACCATCGCCAAGGCCAACTACAAGGGGACTGTCCTTCCTGGCACAGAAAACTTTGTCCGGTTCTAAAACGGTAATAACCGAAATAGCAAAAGAGCCCTTTAACCTACTTAAAGCTTTTAAGAAGGCAGAGAAGAAAGAGTTTTCCGACTTTAACTCCTCTTCAATTAAGTGAACAATAACCTCCGTATCGGTATCAGAAACGAAGTTGTGTCCCTTTGAAAGGAGCTCCTCCTTTAAAGAAGAATAGTTTTCAATAATGCCGTTGTGGACAAGGGCAACTTTACCATCGCAGCTTAAGTGAGGGTGAGCGTTGTTGATGACAGGTTTACCGTGGGTAGCCCATCTGGTATGGGCAATTCCTATGTTTGAGTAGAGATTAATTTTATTGAGCTCTACCTGAAAGTCCCTAATCTTCCCTACTTTCTTAAAGGTCCTTATTCCCTCATCTGTTAAGAGGGCTACTCCTGCAGAATCATAACCTCTATACTCAAGCCTCTTGAGGCTTTCAACAAGAACGCTCTTGGCATTATCTTTCCCTACATAACCCACTATGCCACACATAGAAACCTCAACAAAAAATTTTTAGTTAGTATAACAGTAAAGGAGGAAAGATGAGAGACTACATGTGTGAAGACACGATAGCGGCAATAGGAACTCCCGTAGGGAAAGGAGCTATCGGAATTGTAAGGATTTCAGGGAAAAAAGCTTTAAAGATACTAAAGGAGCTCTTTAGGACGAAGAAAGGGGAGAGAAAGGAAACCTTTGAAGAGAGGAAAATGTACTACGGACTGGTCGTTAACGAGTTTGAAGAACCGATAGATGAAGTTTTAGCAGTTTACATGAAAGGCCCAAGAAGCTTTACCGGAGAAGACGTAGTAGAGATACACAGCCACGGGGGAATAGTAGTAGTGAGGAAAATACTTAGGGAGGTTTTAAAAAAAGGAGCTCGCCTTGCTGAACCTGGAGAGTTTACGATGAGGGCCTTTATTAACGGGAAGATTGACCTAACTCAGGCCGAAGCCATAAACCAACTGATAGAGGCAAAGAGCGAAGTTGAAGCAAAGGTAGCACTTAAACAGCTAGAAGGGAACTTGTCAAAGAAAATAGAGGAGTTAAGGGACAACCTATTAGAGCTTAAGGCCTACATAGAAGCGGCAGTTGACTTTCCGGAAGAAGAAATTGAGATACTAGAAAAAGGGCAGGTTAAGGGGAAAATTTTAGAAGCCCTAGATAAGCTAAAGAAACTCATAGAAAGCTACGAAGAAGGTAAGTTAATAAGAGAGGGGATTAAAGTAGCCATAGTGGGAAGGCCAAACGTAGGTAAGTCTTCTCTCCTAAACGCCCTTTTAAAAGAGGAAAGGGCAATAGTAACGGAAATACCGGGAACTACAAGAGACATTATAGAAGAGAGCATAACCCTAAAAGGAATCCCATTAAGGCTTATAGACACTGCAGGGATAAGGGAAACCTTAGAAAAAGTAGAAAGGATAGGAATTAAAAGGAGCTTAGAGAAGCTAAGAGAAGCAGACGTTATCCTTTTTGTAGTTGACGGTTCAAAGGGGCTAACCGAAGAGGATTTAAAAATCCTTAACCACTTAAAGGGAAAGGAAAACGTAATAGCAGTTGTAAACAAGAGAGACTTAGGGTTAAAGGTTAAGTGTAGCGACTTAAAGGGATTTAAAAAGTGTGTTGAAGTTAGCGCCAAGGAAGAAAAGGGCATTGAAGAGTTAACGGAAAAGATTTTAGAGCTTGTAATGATAGAACCTGAGGCCGTTTTAGGGAAAGAAGAGCCTTTAATAACCAGCGAAAGACAGAAGAGACTTTTAGAGGAGGCTAAAGGAGCCCTTGAAAGGGTTTTAAAGAGCTTAGATGAAGGGTTTGAATCCCCAGAGTTCTTATCAATTGACTTAAACGAAGCCCTTGAAAAGTTAGGTATGATAGTGGGAAAGATTACCACCGAAGACATGTTTGATATAATATTTTCCCGCTTCTGCATAGGGAAATAGCACTCTAGAAGGTAAGACCAATGGCAAGGGATAAGATAGAGCTAATAGTTATTAAGGACGAGTTGGGAAACTACAAAAGGCTAAAAGTCTCAAAGAAACTTATTAAGACTGTAAGTTTACTGGGATTACTTTCTTTCTTCTCTTTAAGTGCTCTTTCCTTAATCTCCTTAAAGGAGAGAGCGGAAAGCCTTAAGGAGAAGAGAGAGCTTAAAGAAAAAGTAGCTCTTTTAGAAAGGGAACTCTCTAAAGTTAACGAGGAAAACAATAACCTAAGGGGAAAGGTTGAAAAGTTAACTAAAGAGAAAGAAGAGACTGTAAAGGAGCTTGCAAAGAGGCTTGAGCTTATTAACTCCCTTATAGAGAAAACGGGGTTTATAAAAGTTAAAAGGGGAGAAGGTGGAACTGCAGTTCCTATAGAAAAGGTGTTAACCGACAGTAACATTGACCTAAACAGCTTGATTTCAGGGATAGACAAGCTAATAAAAGACTTTAGAGGAACCCCTATGGGCTATCCTACAGAGGGTAGGATAACTTCAGGTTTTGGCTTAAGGAGGAACCCCATAACGGGCAGGCTTGAATTTCACCTTGGACTTGACATAGCAAACAGGTGGGGAACCCCTGTCAGGGCTACCGCAGACGGGATAGTGATAAAGGCAGGCTGGTGTGGACTTTTAGGAAGGTGCGTGGAGATACGGCACGATAACGGCTTTGAAACTTTTTACGGACACCTATCAAAGATTACGGTGTTTAAAGGCCAGAGAGTTGAAAGGGGAATGATTATAGGTTTAATGGGGAGCTCCGGAAGGAGCACAGGCCCTCACCTTCACTATTCGGTAAAGTGGGGAAGTAAGGTGCTAAACCCGCTACCTTTCGTAGAGGTAAAAGGTGTTAAAGAAAAGGGATAACAGGGACAAAGAAGAGGTAAAGAGCATTCTATCTCCAGAGCTGAAAGTTGAAGGGAACATATACGCTCAAGGAAAGGTAAGGATAGACGGAGTTGTTGAAGGAAATGTTGAAGGGGACTTCCTAATCTTTGGAGAAAGTGCAAAAGTTAATGGAAACATAAAGGCTGAAAAAGTAATAGTAATGGGGAATATTAACGGGGACATAGTTGCAAAAGAAGCTCAGATAAAAAGTAGCGCCAAGTTAAAGGGAAGCGTTGACGTTAAGGAGCTGTCGGTGGAGGAGGGAGCTTCAGTAGAGGGAAACCTTAGGTGCGGGGAGTTTACCGAAAGGGAAGCTCAAAATAGTAGCCTGGAAAAGAGCTCCCAATAAAGGGCGAATTTTTAAGATAGTCAATAAAGGGAGGAACTTCCAAATTACGGCTGACAAAGATAACTCTTCCCCCCTTTGAAAGGCCGTAAGGCTTTAAGTTAAAAAGTCTAAAGTAGCCAATTTTGGGAATAGAGAAGTAGCCTGTTGTGTAGTCTGGGTCGTCTGACACGCAGAGCTCCCCCAAAACACCAGGATAAGAACATATCTTGCTGGTTAAAACCAAGGCATCTTTAAGTCTATCAGTGTAAAACTTGCCGGCCTTTTCTTTAAGTTCACCGAGAGCTCTAGAGGTAATCCCCAAGCAAGAAGCCCTAACCCCTTTAAACTTATCAGGCTCAAGCCTTTTCCCAGAGGGAACTTCAACTATCAGAGCTCCCCTCATAACTCCCCCCGTAGGGGAAGGCCCTTTTAAAAGGAGGGAGTAGAAGCTAAGTCCCAAAGATGGAGGAATAGAAGCCAATTTAAAGAGCTTAACCAGTACTTCCCTTAGGGGTTGACTAACGTGAAAAACGGGAAGGAGGGGAGAGTAAATAGGTTCTTGCTTAACGGCTTCCACTTTAAGGTTTACAAAGTCTGGAATTCCCCTCTTTGAAGAAAGAGCCCTCTTAACGAAGGAATAGACGGCTTTAGAGATAGAACTTTCGTCAACTATGGCCTCTGCCCCGCAAAGGTGGGCTCCACCTTTAGAGCTCCTCATCTTTACGCTGAAAAGCCTTCCCACTATGTCCCCTTAAAGTTAAAGGGTTTCTAAACCAAACGTCCCTTTGGGGAAAGGGAATCTCTATTCCCTCTCTTTCAAAGAGCTCCTTTATCCTCTCATTTAAAAGGGACTTAACTTTAAAGGCCAAGTCCTTCTCCTTAACGTAGTAGATGAGCTTAAAGATAAGTGAACTTTCTCCAAACTGGGTAAAGTAAACAGAAGGTGAAGGGTTTGAAAGGACTCCAGGAATCCCTGAAACGGCTTTTAAAAGGAGCTCCTTAACTTTGTTAACGTCAGTTCCGTATGCAACTCCCACCTCAACAGAGTCCTTAACTTTAGGGTCAGGGTAAAGGGAGTTCTCAATTACCCCTTCTGTAAGCTTTGAATTGGGGACGGTTATGAGGTTATTACCGGAAACGGTAAGTATTCTGGTAGTCCTAAGGCCGATGTCGTAAACGTAGCCTTCAACGCCTATGTCCTTAATGTAAACCCTGTCTCCTATCCTAAACTGCCTGTCTGTAACAAGGAGTATCCCAGAAATAAAGTTCTTTATGGTATCCTTTGCAGCAAGACCAACGGCCAATGAGCCCACTCCCAAAGAGGTAATCAGGGAAGCAACGTTAAAGCCTAGCCTGTCAAGAACTGCTATTAAGGCAACGAAAACGACGAAGATGTTTGCAATCTTAGAAATCATAGAGTAGTAGGTATCAACTAGAGGGGCCTCTTCAGGGGAAACCTTTTTCTTTACCCCTTGAGAGAGCTTTTCAAGGGTAATCTCAACTAAACGCATAACTACGAAAGTAATAATGATGGTGTAAAGAATGAAAAATAAAGTGTTAAGGACCTTCAGGAAATTCCCTAAAGGGAACTGTAAAAGGGCAAAATTTAAAAAGAGTAAAAAGAAGAAGTAAGAAATCCAGCTTGAAAGGCTTACAAGTATCTTTTCAGTCTTAGTTAAACGCTTGTCTCTAAGGAAGAACTTTAAAAGGAGTTTTTTAAAAAGGGGCCTAACCCATAAGGAAACGAGAGCTAAAAGGAAAAAGGAAAAGGCAACCAAGTAATCAAACTTCACCCACGGGGGCAGTGCTCCCTCAAGGTGAACTTTTAAAGAGGAGAGAAACTCACTTCCTCCCATTAGAGCTCCCTATTTGTAAGTATAAAAGTTACCGGGCCGTCGTTTACTATGTGAACTTTCATATCTGCCCCGAAGATTCCCTTTTCCAACTTAAGGCCAAATGAAGATAATGAGTTAATTAACAAGTTAAACATCTCCTCTGCACGGGAAGGCTCTTCGGAGGACTGGAAGCTTGGACGCCTCCCTTTTTTACAGTCTGCTGCCAAGGTGAAGTTGGGAACTACAAGGAGCTCCCCCTTAACATCAAGGAGAGAGAGGTTCATTTTCCCCTGCTCGTCTTCAAAAATCCTTAAGTTAACGACCTTATCTGCAAGCTTTTCAACGAAAGAGGGAAGGTCTCCCTTCTCAAAGCCTACAAGGAGAACTATACCTTTACCGATTTCCCCTACAACCTCACCGTTAACAACCACCTTTGCCGAAATTACTCTTTGAAGACACGCCTTCATTTTACCACCCACAAGTGTTTTATCCCGTCAACTACAAACTGGGAGCCGAGAGCTCCAATAAAAAGTCCAAAAACTCTGGTTAAAACCCCTATGCCGGTAGGTCCAAGCCTCTTTGAAAGGTAGGCTGAGTTTAAGATAGTAAAGTAAATAGTTAAAACCACCAAGACAACCGCTAAAAGGAGTTGGAAAAGAGAAAGAGCTCCCCTTAACTCCTCACGGAAGATTAAAAGAGTAGTAAAAGCTCCAGGACCAAAGAGAATAGGTATTCCAAGGGGAATTACAGAAATGTCATCCTTAAGGGAAAGAGCCTCTTCCTCTCTGTCGCTGTGTTTTGTTTTAGGCTGGTGAGCTTGAAGCATCTGAAAGGCCATGTGTAGCAGTATAAGGCCACCGAAAATCTTAATGCTGAAAATGTTTATTCCGAGCAACTTTAATACGGAGTCTCCAACTGCTAAGGTAATGAGGGAAGCAAAGAGAACAGTTAAAGAGCTCTTTTTAGCAACTTCCTTTACGAAATCAACAGAGGGGGAAAGACCCGCAACGAATACGGCAGCGAAAACGGGGTCAACTATAACCAAAAGGGAAAGGAGGTACTTTAGGAAGTCCAAAGCTTCCTCCAGAGGAAGTCTAAAAGGGTAAACAGGAAAACCGTTAAAGATATGTATCCGTTTAAGTTAAAAAAGGCAAAGGCAACCTTTTCCCTATCTCTAGAAACTATCAAGTGCTCCTTTACCATTAAGACAGAGCTAATCAAAAGCCCTAAGTAGTAAAAAAACCCTAACTTCTCCACAAAACCTACGGCCAGAAGAAGAAGTAAAGTAATAAAGTGAAAGAGTTTAGAGATAAGGAGAGCCCTATCAATCCCCAAACGGGAAGGAAGGGAGTAAAGTCCCTCTCTCCTATCAAACTCAACGTCTTGAAGAGCGTAAATAACGTCAAAACCTGCAACCCAGAAAGCAACGGCAAAGGAAAGTAAAAGAGCCGTAAGGTCAACAGTTCCTTTCACAGCAACCCAAGCCCCAAGGGGAGCTAAAGAGACGGCAACTCCCAAAACTAAGTGGCACAAAGAGGTAAACCTTTTTGTAAAAGAGTAGAAGGTTAATACAACAATCGCCACAGGGGAAAGCTTTAAGGCTAAAGGATTTAGCTTATAAGCACTGTAAACCATAATGAGGAAACCAAAGATGGAAAGAACAAGGGCCTCCTCCTTTTTTACGGCTCCCCTTGGAATGTGCCTGTTGGCTGTTCTAGGGTTCTTAGCGTCAATTTCTGCGTCAATAAGCCTGTTTAAACTCATAGCTGCAGTTCTGGCGCCAAATAGAGCAACAACTATCCAGAACAGTTGATAGAGGGTAGGGAAGCCCTTAGCCGCAATTAAAGCAGAAGTAAGGGCAAAGGGAAGAGCGAAAACCGTATGTTCAACTTTAATAAGCTCTAAGTAATCTTTAATCTTCTTAGTTAAGGTCATTAAGCTCCCTCTAAAAGGTTAAAGCAGCCTGAGATGTCGTCAAAGATAAAGTCTGGCCTTAAGTTGGGCTCTATAGAGTCCAAAACGGAACTATCTTTATACTTACCGCTTAACAGGAAAACTGTCTTAAAACCGGCAACCTTTTTCCCTTGGGCAAGGTCTGTAAAAGGGTCGTCGCTTACCATGTAAACGGAAGAAGGCTCACTTATCCCTAAAAGCTCAAAAGCCCTGTCAAAGTATTCCTTAGAGGGTTTACCAAAGGAGACGACGGGCTTGTTTGAGGCGTAAGAAAGGGAGGTAGCCAGAGCTCCAACGCTTGGAGCAACCAGTCCGTCAGGGTCAAGAATTAACCTGTTCATGTGGAAAGAAAAGAGCTTGGCGTCGTTTAAAACTAAAGCTGAAGTTGCAGTTTTTAACTTTTGGTAGTTAACTTCCCTGTCTCTGCCAACTACAACTGCATCAACTTTATGGTCGTCTCTAACCTCAAAACCCTCTTCTTTAAAGAACTCCTTTACCTTGTCCGTTCCAAGAAAGTAGATAGAGCCAACTCCCTCTCTTCTTAAAAACTCTTTAGCCAGAAGGCTTGGAGAGAGAAGTTTCCTCTCGTTAACGTTAAACCCCTTTTCCCTGAGAATTTCAATCAAAACAGTAGGCTTCTCGGTAGAGTTATTCGTGGCGATAATCCAGGGAACATTAAGCCTGTCAAGTTCCTCGGTAAACTCAAGGGCACTTTTAAAAGGGGTATAGGTCTTATCCTTTACTAAAGTCCCTTCAAGGTCTAAAAGGAAACCTACCATACTCTCTCTCCAATTTGGTTAAAATTGCCGTAGCGGCGATTATATCACCAAGGAATACAATTCCCCCTTTTTACCTCAGCAGGGAATTTTTTCCTAAATTCTCAGGAAAACAGATTTTAAAGAGGAGTTAAGGTATGGGATTTAACTGTGGAATAGTAGGCCTTCCAAATGTAGGAAAGTCAACCCTTTTTAACGCTTTAACAAACACTATGAAAGCCGAAGCTGCAAACTACCCATTTTGCACGATAGAGCCAAATGTAGGGGTGGTTGAAGTTCCAGACGAAAGGCTCTACAGGATAGCTCAGATAGTAAAGCCTAAGAAGATAACTCCAACGACCATAGAGTTTGTTGACATTGCGGGGCTGGTAAAGGGAGCAAGCAAAGGAGAAGGCTTAGGAAATCAGTTTTTAGCAAACATAAGGAGCGTTGACGCAATTGCCCACGTTGTAAGGTGCTTTAAGGACGAAAACGTGGTTCACGTTGACGGAAGCGTTGACCCCGTTAGGGACATAGAGACCATAAACTACGAGCTGGTCTTAAAGGACTTAGAAAGCGTTGAAAGGAGGCTGGAAAAGGTAAAGAAGATAGCTAAGAGCGGAGACAAGAAAGCTCGGGCAGAGGTTGAGGCTCTAGAGAAAATAAAGGAGATATTGGAAAGGGGAGAGAGGATAAGGCCTCATCTTAAAGAGATAGGAGAAGAGGGAGAGAAAGTTGTTAAGGAGCTATCACTTTTAACTGCTAAACCTGTAATGTACATAGCAAACGTTGACGAAGAGGGACTAGAAAGGGATAACGAGCTGGTAGAGGCAGTTAAGGAGTTTGCAAAGGGGGAGGGAGCTCCCGTTGTAAAAGTGTGCGCGAAAATAGAGGCAGAGCTCAGCGAGCTTGACAAGGAAGAGAAGGAAGAATTTTTAAAAGAGCTCGGCTTAAAAGAACCGGGGTTAAACGCAGTTATAAGGGAAGGATATAAATTACTGGACCTAATCACGTTTTTTACCGCAGGAGAACAAGAAGTTAAGGCCTGGACCGTTAAAAGGGGAACTAAAGCTCCAAAAGCTGCCGGTAAAATCCACTCAGACATAGAGAGAGGCTTTATAAGGGCAGAAGTAATAAGGTATGAGGATTTAATAAGGGAAGGCTCTATTCAAGCCTGTAAAGAAAAGGGATTAATGAGGCTTGAAGGAAAAGATTACGAAGTTCAAGACGGAGATGTAATTTACTTTAGGTTTAACGTCTAATGAAAACAGAAGGAGTAGTTTTAAAGAGCAAAGTTTTAGGAGAAGGTTTAAGAGCTCTCAGCCTATATACTAAGAAGCTGGGGCGGTTAAACGCCATAGTTAAAGTCCAAAGGGGAGAGTTTCCCTTAAAGTACGAGCCCTTTTCCGTAAGTGAGTTTACGCTTAGCCAAAAAAAGGAAAGGTTTGAAGTTGTAAAGTCTAAGCTTTTAGAGGAGAACTTTCCCAGAAACAGTGAAGAGTTAAATTATAGAGCGAAAATTTCAAGGTTAGTAATTCCTTTACCTATTCCAGGGAACCATAAACTCTTTAACTTAATAAGAAACTACCTGAAAGTAAAAAGTGAGTTTGAGCTGGCATACACTATGTTTACGGCAAAGTTTCTCTTTGTTGAAGGGATTTTCCCACAGCTAAGAAAGTGCGTCTGTTGTAAAAGTAAAGAGATAGTAGGGTTCTCCCTTGAGAAAGGGGGAGTAGTGTGTAGGAAGTGTGCAAAGGGAGAGCTCCTTTCTTGGAATCGGGAGCTCTCGGCACTTACAGTAAAACTAACTAAAGAGCCTTTTAAGAAAATGGTCGGAAAGGTAAAAAAAAGGGAGCTTAAAAAGGTAAAAGAGCTCCTTTTAAGCCACTACGCAAAAAGAATTGTTTCAGACTAAAATTCAACTATAATTAAATCCTAAAAAACGAATTTAAGAGGTGAAAATGTCAAAGAAGGTCCTCGTAATAGGAGGCGGAATAGGAGGTGTTGAGGCAGCATTTGCTTTGTGCCACAAGTGTTTTAATGTTGAGCTTATTTCAGAAAGGGATTATCTCTACATTTACCCTATTTCAATCTGGATACCCACCCACGAGTATAAGTGGGAGGACGTAGTCCTTCCTTTAGAAGAAGTGGCAAAGGTTAACAACTTTAAACTAACAATAGGTAGAGTTGAGAGGATATCAACCAAGGAAAAGAGAGTTTACCTTTCTGGAGGGCAGGTAAAGGAATACGACTACCTGGTAATTGCGCTTGGAGGGAGCAAGGTAGAACACAAGGGAAAAGAGAACTTCTTGTCTATATGCGGAAAACCGGAAGAATCTTTAAAGATAAGGGAAAAGATTGACCAGCTAATAGAGAAAGGGGGAGGAGTAATAGCAGCAGGGTTTGGAGGAAACCCGAAAGACCCAAGCGGAGTTAGAGGTGGGCCTGCCTTTGAGTTTGTTTTTAACCTCCACTGCTACTTTAAGAAAAAAGGGATAAGGGACAAGTTTGAGCTCCACTTCTTCGCTCCCATGCCAAAGCCGGGGATAAGGCTTGGAGAGAAGAACGCTGAGAGAGCTTACAAGATGCTTGACAATCTAGGAATAAAAAGGCACTTTGGGAAGAAAATAAAGGAGTTTCAGCCTGACGGAGTAGTCTTTGAAGACGACACAAAACTAGAAACAGACCTTACTATGTTTATCCCTGCAACAAACGGCCATCCAGTATTTAAAAACTCAGACCTACCCCTTAACGAGGCAGGCTTTATAAAAATAGAGCCCACCTGCGCAGTGCCAGGAACAGATGAGACAGTTTGGGCAGTAGGAGACAGCGCCGCACTTGAAGGTCCAAAGTGGAAGGCAAAGCAAGGACACTTGGCAGAGGTAATGGCAAGGATAGTAGCAAGGAACATAGAGTCAAAGGAGAAAGGAGAAGAGAAAAGGGAAGAGTACATCCACCACCTACACATACTCTGTTTAATGGACATGGGGCCTTGCCCTATGAGCGGAGCTCTGGTCTTTAGGAACGACAAGAGGGCCATAATGGTGCCTTTACCCTTAATCGGTCATTCTCTAAAAAAGCTGTGGGGATGGTATTACAAAGCAAGTAAGCTCAAGAAAATCCCGAGAATTCCCGGGTTTGACGCTCCCTAATGAAACTGGGACTTATTGAAACCGTTAGAGTAGAAAGGGGAAAGGTGGTCCTCCTTCCCCTTCACTATAAGAGGTTTAAAGAGAGCTCCGAGCTTTTAGGTTTTAGGCTGGAGCTCTCTCAAAAAGACTTTGAAGAAAGGGCACTAAAAGAGGCTATAAATAAAGAAAAAGCGACACTTGTAAGATTTCTACTTACAGAGGAAGGACTAACTGTAAGCTCAAGGGAGTGCATAAAAAGGAAAGAAATTAAACTATTTGTGGACTTTAAGTTTAAAAGGTCTTACAGCTTAGCCTCAGGAGTAAAAACGACTTTTAAGGTTCAAGAATCCTCCCTTTTCTTAAAAAGGGCAAAGGAAAGGGGATTTGACGAAGGGATAACGTTCTCACAGGAAGGTTTCCTAAGTGAGTGTTGCTATTCAAACATTTTCTTCTTAAAAGGAAGGACTCTTTTTACGCCGAGCCTAAAGTGTGGCTGTTTAAAGGGAACAAGGCGTGAATTTGTAATCTGGTTGTGTAAGGAAATGGGCATGGAAGTTGTAGAAGGCTTTTTTACACTTAAAGAGCTCCTTAAAGCAGACGAAGTGTTTATAACGAGTGCACGGGAAGACTGCTGTAGGGTAGTTCAAGTTGGAAGTTATAGGTTAAAGGAGGTTAAAGGTAAAGGTTTATCAGAGAGGATAAGGGAAGTTATAAAGTGGCAAGAGTTTAAGGGGCAAAAAGCCCCAGAGAGCTAACTGTTTAAAGAGGAGAAAATTTTCTCTATTTTCTCCTTTAAGGTCTCTGCAGTAAACGGCTTAACGATGTAGTTGTTTACTCCTGCTTTAATTGCCATTAAAACGTTTTCCTTCTTGGCTTCGGCAGTTACCATTAGTATGGGTAGGTGTTTTAACTTCTCGTCGCTCCTTATCGCCTGAACGAGCTCTATACCGGTCATGTTAGGCATGTTCCAGTCTGTTATAACTAAACCGTACTTGTTTGGGTTCTGCTTTAAAATTTCTAAAGCCTGCTTTCCGTCTTCTGCTTCGTCAACGTTCTTATATCCAAGTTGAGCCAATAGAGTTTTTAAAATCTTCCTCATTGCGGCCATGTCGTCAACTACCAAAATCTTTATGTCCTCTGGGGGCATTGCCATACCTTATTACCTCCTACTTAGTAATAGCGTACTGGTGAACTAGCTTTATAAGGTCTGGAGCGTCAAACTTAACCAAGTGAGCGTCTGCACCTACAAACTTACTCTTGTCAACGTTAGCCCTGTCAGAAAGGGAAGTGTTTATGATAACAGGTATTTTTGAAAGCTCCGGGTCCTCTTTTACCTTTCTCGTAAAAGTTAAACCGTCCATACCTGGCATCTCTATGTCAGATATTATCAGCTGAACGTAGTCGGTAATGTCTTTTCCAGCCTGCTTTGCCTCTTCAAGCCAATTGTGGAGAATCTGGAGTCCCTCAATTCCGTTTTGAGCTTCAAAGACCGTATGGCCGTCAGATTCCAGAATACGCCTTATGATTTTCCTTGCAACGGGTGAGTCGTCAAGGATTAAGATTTTAAAGTGTCCTTTCTTTTCTATACCTTCAATTTCTTTCGTCTCTTCAATGCCAAATATCTTAATCATTCCAAGCTCATCTAAGATACCTTCAAAGTCTAAAAGGAGAAGGAGTTTGTTGTCTTCAATCTCTACTACCCCTATTACTTTGCCTCCCAACTTCTCGTCTATGCTCTTTGGAGGTCTCTTTATGTCGGCCCACCTTATACGGCGAATCCTCTTCGCCTCGTGAACAACTACGCCTACTATCTCCCTTAAAAACTCCATCACTATTACATAACGCCCAGCACGGGGAGGCTCCTTAATCTTCATCCACCTTGCAAGGTTAATTATTGGAACCATTTGGCCTCTTATCTTTGCCATACCTTCGGCTTCAGGTGGAAGGCCAGGAGCCTTTATTATGTCCTTAGGTTTAAAAATCACCTCTTTAACCTTTGCAACGTTAACCCCTAAAATCCACTCATAAATAGAGCCGTCGTCAAGAACCTCGTACATCCTAAAGTCAATTATCTCAAGCTCGTTTGCGCCCGTTTCAAGGATTTTAGGTAAAAGCTCCCTCTTTCTTGCCATCTCAAATTTCCTTCTTCTGAGAGTAAACTATCTCAGTAATGGCTTGTATTAGAGAGCCAGAAATTACCTCTAGCGTGTCGGTTATCTCTTTCTCCTTGACCTTTATCTCCTCTATGCTGTCGTTCTTCATTGCTAAGAAGAGCTCTTTAAGGAGGAGTTTAATCTCAAAGAGCTTGTCCTCTAAGTTTGTAAAGAACTTTTCAATTAAAGGATATTTTAAAACTAAGCTCGCCAGGTCTTTATTCTGAGGGGAAAGGAGCCTGATTAACTCATCAACGAATGAAATTAAGCTGGTATCAGGGTCAATATTGTCAATAAACTTACTCTTAATAGCTTCGTTAAGTTGAGCAGAAAACTCACCTATTTTGGCAAGTCTATCTAGAAGAATAGTTGCATCTCCTAAATCAAAGATATAGAAGGTCTCCCAAATCTTGTGAAGGCTCGTGTCTGTTCTCTCTGCAATCTTAATAATCTTATCGGCCTCCCTTTTAACTGAGGAGAGGAGAGAGTTAGATTTCTGAATGTTTGAGACGATTTCGTTAATCTCCCCTTTCTGAAGGTTAACAACGCTTATCATGTCTTCAATTACTTTCTGAACGTCTTGGGAAGAGTTCCTTAAAGACTCGTAAATCTCCCTGTTGCTTTTGAAAAATCCCATTCCCTCTTCTACGGCTTTAACGCTTCTGTTTGTTATCTCGGCAGTCCTGCCCATCTGTTCTCTCATATTCTTAACGACTTCTCTAATTTCTATCGCAGACTTGTTGGTCCTCTCTGCAAGTTTCCTAACCTCGTCTGCAACTACGGCAAATCCCCTTCCTGCCTCCCCTGCCCTTGCAGCCTCTATTGCAGCGTTAAGGGCTAATAGGTTCGTCTGCTCAGTAATTGCGGTAATTACCTCAACTACCCTGTCAATCTGCTCCGTTTGAGCTTGGAGCTCCTTAACCACGTCCTCCATCTCGCGGGTAATGTCCCTTATGTTTTCCATTTGAGATATAGACTCAATTGTTTTCTCTTCAACTTTGCTTAACTCTTCCAACACAAAGTGATAGTTATCCATAAGTTTACTTGACACTTTAACTAAGCTCTTAACTGCTTCTTCTATCTTATGAGCAGCGTTAATTTGCTGATTTGAAAGGTCAAGGGTATTTTGAAGCTCTCTAATAGCAATTGAAACAGCAACGATAGTTGCTAAGTTGTTAACGAGAGACTGTTTGGTAGCCCGTAAGTTCTGAAGGAACATCTTACTTGCCTTTTCAAGCTGCTTTTCTATCTCTCTATCTGCTGTAGCGTCCCTCCAGGTAGCCAGGTAATACCTAACAGTCCCGTCTTTATTCGCAATAGCGTGTCTGTAGGAAGCCATAACATAAGGACCAATTTGAATGTCTGCGTTTTTCTTGTGCTCTCCCGGCTTTGTAGCTTTTAAGAGCTCTTTAACTCTCTCAGGGTCTTTGTGGAAAAGGTGAATGCTGGTTCCTATGAGCTTGTCCGGGTCTATACCAAACTCAGAGATAAAAACGTCCCTCCACTTATTGGCTATCTCAAGAGCTCTCCTGTTTGCGTAAACTATCTCATTTCCAGCTCTACCAGGCTTAAAGTCTGGGGTAGCCAAGAAAATGGCCTCTTCCATAAGTGAGTCCAATATCTGCTTGTAGGTATAGACATCGTTATCAAGCTTTTCCAACTTACTCTTTAACTCTTGATTCTCTCTTCGGCAGAGGGAATATTTTTCAGAATAATTGGAAAGCTCCTCTTTTAAAGAGTCCCTCTCTTTTTTTACCTCTGCAATATCCCTTTTAAGTCTTGAATTTTCAAGTTTTAGTTTCTCAACCTCCCTTTTTAACCTCTCTATCTCTTTTTTCTCCCAAGAGCAGAACATAGTTAACCCTCCCTATTAAAAATTGAGTCTATATTCAAAATTATTAGGAGCTCCCCATCAAGCTGGACTACTCCAGAAACAAACCTAACCTCTATTCCTACGGTTCCTATAGGTTCAGGGAGAATTTCGTCCTCAAAGAACTTGAGGGAACCAACTATCTCATCAACTATTACTCCTACTTCTCCCTTTGGAGTATCAAGGATAACTATCTTATTTTTCTTATAAATGTCTTCTGATATTTCAAAATCTATACCTAAATGCTCCTTTAAGTTAACTACGGGAACTATTTTCCCCCTTAAGTTCATAACCCCTATAACGTAAGAGGGAGCTTTAGGAACAGGAGTAATGTCCTTGTTGGTAGTAATCTCTACAATTTGCTCAATTGGAACGCTAACAAGCTCTTTACCGAGTTTAAAAGCTATTACCTGAATCTCTTTCTCATTTACTTCACCTATTAACTCCCTAACGCCAAGAACGTCAAGGTCCTTAACGCTAGATTCCCTTTCGCTATTCATTTTCCAACTCCCAAGAGTTTAGCCTTATAGTCTGAAAGGAGAGAGTTAAGGTCCAAGATTAATACGACTCTTCCATCACCTGCAATGGTAGCTCCTGCTATGCCGGGAATGTCTGCTAAGAGCTCCCCTAAAGATTTAATAACTATCTCTTCTTCTCCTAAGAGCTCCTCTATTGAAACTGCAATGTACTTCTCACCTACCTTTACGATAACGACAAAGTGTTTCTCCCCCTTTTCTGGGAGCTCTAAAAGCTCATCAAGGGAAAAAAGAGGCAACACTTCGTCCCTTAGCATAAAGCTCCTATAACTTCCAACATCCTTAACGAGGGACGGCTCATACCTAACCACCTCTATTACAGAATGGAGGGGAACGGCGTAAACTTGGGAGTTAACTCCTATCATTAGAGTCCGAATAATAGCAACGGTTAACGGGAGTTTTAATAAAATGGTGGTCCCTTTACCTAATTCACTCTCAATCTCAATAGAACCCCTTAAAGAGTGAATGGTACTTGCGACAACGTCCATACCAACGCCGCGGCCGGAAATATCGCTAACCTTCTCCGCAGTTGAAAACCCCGGCATAAATATCAGCTCGTAGGCTTCTTTGTCGCTCATCTGTGCCAACTGCTCAGGAGTTATGAGTCCCTTTTCAAGGGCCTTTTTCTTTACCTTTTCAGGGTCTATTCCCTTACCGTCGTCCTGAATCCCAACTATGATGTGGTCTCCCTCGTGGTAGGCAAAGAGTCTTATGGTTCCTACTTCAGGTTTCCCTTTGGCGGTTCTCTCCTCGGGAGGCTCTATCCCGTGGTCTAGAGCATTCCTAACTAGGTGGATGAGAGGGTCTTCTAGTTTGTCTAAAATGGACCTGTCAAGCTCTGTGTCTTCACCTTCAATAACCAGCTGGACTTTCTTGTTTAGCTTTCTTGCCAAGTCTCTAACCAAGCGGGGGAACTTGCTAAATATTTTCTTAATAGGCTGCATTCTAAGCTTCATTACGGCAACCTGAAGGTCGCTAACCGTTCTGTCAAGACTCGTAACTGCCTCAACGAGCTTTTCAACAACTTCGCTCTTACATTCCCTCTCTACATCAGAAGTAACTCTAAGTATCCTGTTCCTGTCTAAAACAATTTCCCCTACTAAGTTCATTAAGTTTTCAACCCTTTCTACATCAACCCTAATAGTTTCAGAAGTTTTCTTATCTTGTTTTTTTGTCATCTTTGTAGAAGTAGATTGCGAAGGTGTAGGAAAAGTCCTTCCTTCCTTTTTTGGTCGTTCAGCCTTTACTTCCTCTTGGACTTGCTGCTCTTTCTTAGGCTTAATCAAGTCCTTTATGTCTTTACCTTCCTCTATAAGTTTTTCTATTTCAGGTATAACCTCCATAGGGCGTTTATCTGGAGGCATCAAAACTATCTCTTCTAAAAGCCCTTCTAAGTTCTTACCTGGAAACCTGCGGATAAGTTCTTTTAAGGCATCGGATATGTTTTCAACGAATTCAAAGTCATCACTTAAAGTCTTGGAGCTTTCAGAGGAGGTTTCTTCAGATGTAGAAGGAGCTCCTCCCTTTAAGATAGCATCAAGGTTTTTCAAAAGAGGCTCTATCTCGGACAAATCAGGAAGCTCAGAGCTCTCTTTTAACATCTCAAGGGAGCTCTTTAACTGGTCAATACCTTGAAGTATAACGTCCATTATTTCAGGAGTAAGCTTTAACTCGTCGTTTCTAAGCTTGTTAAAGATGTCCTCTATCCTGTGGGCTACTTCAACTATAGGGGTAAGGTTTAGAAAACCGGCTCCTCCTTTTAGAGTGTGCATTCCCCTAAAAACCTTGTTAAGGAGCTCTTTATCCTCTGGATTGTTCTCAAGGTCAACAAGGTCTTGGTCTAAGCTCTCAAGGATTTCTGAAGCTTCAACCAAGAACTCTTCCAGTATCTCCGCCAACTCCTCGGGGATATTTACCTTCATTATTTACCCCTAAAGCCCAAACTGTTTCATTATCTCGTCAACGTCCTCTTGAGAAACCTCTTTTTTCCACTCAAGCTCTTCCATTTTCTTTTTTAACTCGTCCTGGTCTCCTGCCTTCTCCTCAATTCCGAGGCTTAAAACCACCTTAAGAAGGCTCTTTTCAAGGTCTGAAAGAAATCCTTTCACTTTCAAAAGTCTTTGAGCAAGTATGTCTTGAAACTCTAACAGCGTAAGGGCTGAAGTAAGTAAAGAAGATATATTTTTAACTCTTGATTCAATATTCACTTTTAACTCCTCATTATCTACCTTAGAAGCCAAGCCAAGTAGAGCGTTAAGCTCCTCTAAAACAGTTCCTATTAAGTCTATAAGCTTCTTTGTAGCCTCCTCGCTTTCGGAAATAGCGGCATCTATGTGGCCTGTAGCGTGGTTAAAACCCTCTTTTTTCGCTGAGATGTTGCTAACTTCTTTCTTAAAAGATTTAATTAAGTTTAAGAGCTCCGTAAGCTCTTCAAGAAGGTTCTTCTCCATATTCTCCCTCCAAAAAGAACCTAATAAACTTTATCGGAAGGAAAGGGAGGAAGTTTAACTACTCCTCCCTTAACTGCTCAAGTAGCTTATCAATGTCAAAGACAATATCATCTTCCTCCTTACTGCTTTTCTCTACAAAACTGTCAACAGAGGAAGAAGTAGTAAACGCCCTTATAGGCCTTCCTTTCTCGTCAAACCCAGTGGCTATTACCGTAACTTCTATTGAACCCTCAAGGCTTTCGTCAAGGGTAACTCCAAAGAAGAAGTTAGTGTCGTCCCTCTTTGCCCTCTCCTTAATTAGGGAAGCTGCAGCGTAGGCTTCGTCTAAGGTAAGGTCGTTCCCTCCAGTAATGTTTACGAGTATCCTGCTGGCACCTTCAACCTGAACGTTTTCAAGTAGAGGGTTATCTATAGCCTTCCTTGCAGCAGTTAGAGCCCTATCCTCGCCGCTTGCCTCACCTATACCTATAAGGGCATAACCTCCGCTGTGCATTACGGTCTTAACGTCTGCAAAGTCAAGGTTAATAAGGCCTGGTTTCGTAATTACCTCGGTAATTCCCTTTACTGCCTGATAGAGGACGTTATCTGCAAGTTTAAAGGCATTTAGTATGTTCATGTCCTTAGGGGCAATGGTCAAGAGTTTCTGGTTTGGAATAACCATTAAAGTGTCAACAAACTCCTTTAACCTCCTTATGCCGTCTTCCGCAAACTTCTGTCTCCTCATTCCTTCAAAGTCAAAAGGCTTAGTAACAACTCCTATTGTGAGTATTCCCATGTCCTTAGCTATCTTTGCAACAATGGGAGCAGCCCCCGTTCCAGTTCCTCCTCCCATCCCTGCAGTTATGAAGACCATATCTGAACCTTCAAGGACTTCCCTTATCTTAGGCTCATCCTCCAAAGCTGCCTGCTCTCCAATCTCAGGCTTACCGCCGGCTCCTAGACCTTTTGTAAGCTTCTCTCCAATTTGAACTTTCACGGGAATAGGGAGCTTAGAGAGAACCTGAGCGTCCGTGTTTACGGCTACAAACTCTACACCCTCTATTCCCATCTCATACATCCTAGAAACGGCGTTTCCTCCGCCTCCGCCAACGCCTACTACCTTAATTACGGGACCTTGAAAAAGGTCGTCTGCTATGTCAAACATCCTTTACCTCCTTTTATATGTAATTCTCTATAAAACGTTTGATGAAGGAAAAGAGACCTCCAGGAGCTCTCTTTACGTCTTCCTTCACATCTACAAACTTTTCCTTTTTCTCAAGGGAAAGAACATAGTTTACGAGTCCTTCAATAGGTTTAACCGAAGGAAGCACCTCTGTAGGCGTCTTAAAGGTTTTCTCAAGGAGAAGGCCTACATCCTTAAGGTTGGCAAGCCCTCCGGTAAGGTAAACTCTGTTTAAGTGAATAAGGTAAGACGGGTCCTCACTGTTTAAGGTACTCTTTATATCGTTAAAGAGCTTTTTAAGTTTTAACTGCAACAGTGCAGGTATTAGGATTTTAGGGTAGGTTTTAATTCTCGTTCCATAGTTAACGGTTATGGTCTCTTTCTTACTAACTTTAAAGGCGTAAGCACTTCCATACTCTTTAAAAAGCCTTTCAGCTTCTTTCTTGCTTACCTTTAGGGTCTGAATTATGCACTCTATAAGGTCTTCTACACCAAAAGGTTCGTGTCTAAAGAGAATGGGAGCATCCTCTCTAAAGTAGAGCAATTCGGTACTTCCGGCTCCCATGTAAAGGAAAAGGGTATTGTTGAAGTAAGTTTTATCGTCCCTTAAAGCGTAGTAAGAGGCTAAAACTTGAAGAGCTCCCCCCTTTAAACGAAGCCCCACTTTTTTCATAAGGTTGTTGAGAGTATTCCAGTGAGCCTTTGAAACTAAGACGACAAAAGCCCTTAATATTAGCTCCTTTCCACTGTGTCCTATGGGATTCTGGATTCCTTCAACATTACCTACAACAAACTCTTGAGGTATGATGTGGAGTATGTCGTACTTGTTTATTCCCATTCCCTTTATACGCCTAAGCTCCGCTTTAATTTTATTTTTTACCTCATTTACGTCATTGTGGTTTATAGTTTTCATCGTAGGGAAAACAATTCTAGCCTCAACCTCATAACTGAGAGTACGGCTTCCCGGTATTACTAAATAAGCTTCGTTGGGTAAAGAGGTTCCAGCTTCAATTCTCAATCTATTTAACAGAGAGATTAAAGAGTCCTCCGCCGAGGAAAGGTTAGATATATTCCCACCTTTTACTCCTCGGGATGGGACTTCAACCAACTTGGTATGACTTTTGTCCCTCTTTGTATAGGTTAAAGAAGCTCTCATTGTGTCTGTGCCCAAGTCTATTGCTAATATGCTTTTCTCTTTCACTTTCCCCCCCTTACTAACATGTCATAAAAACGAAAGTCGTAAATTCCAGGCAGAGGTTTACCCACTTTCTTTAGGAAGGTGCGGAAGTTCCCCCAAAGTTTAGGATTGTTCCCGAGGTAAACCACTACCTTGCTCTTTCTGTAGGTTAAAACAAAACCAGTATCTGTAATGCTAATTTTAGGTTTTTCTTCTCCTACTTCCAATCCCCTTTTCTCTCTTTCTGCAAGGTTAATTTTCATTTTAACAAGTTTATTAATTTTTAAAAACCCATTTTCCTGGGAAAATGGAGAGATATTGCCTACATAGTAGTAAGTGGGAAGAGAGGGGAACTTAAAGCCCTTATCAAGAACGAAGCCGTTTTCACCTACTACATAGGGGATTCCGTTAAAAACTAAGTAAAAACTTGGGCTTTCTTCCCAGACCTTTACTACGAGTTTGTCAGCATCAAATTTAAGTTGGACTTTGTAAATCCAAGGAAGGGATAGGAGCTCCTTTTTAAGCTCATCTTCAAGTTCAGGTGTTATGGACTCTCCCGGAGAAACGAAGCTTAGAAGGTATTGGGCAATCTTTCCTTTCCAATTACCGTGCTTTTCAACAACCAACACTTCAACTTCCTTAAGTTTTGAAGGGGAATTTAAGATAAAAAAGGCAGAAGTCCCGAGAAAGATAAGGAGAAAAATAAAGGCCAAGAACTTCCTCAACCTTCCAGCATCTCCCTTATAAGCTCCTCAAATGTTAAGCCTTCAAAGGCTGCCGCTTTTGGAAGCAAACTCCTTTCGGTTAAACCGGGAATCGTGTTTACCTCAAGGAGGTAAGGGGAGCCGTAGGAGTCAAGTTTAAAGTCAACTCTAATTGCTCCCTTACAGTTAAGAAGGGAATAGACTTTAAGAGCCAAGTTTTTAAGCCTTTTCGTCAAGTTAGGAGTAATTTCTGCCGGAATAAGATAGCGAGTTCCTGAGCTTTCATACTTTGAATCGTAATCGTAGAACTCTGAAGCCGGAACTATTTCAACAGGGGTGAAGGCTCTTCCGTTAACAACAGAGACGGTAAGCTCTTTTCCCGGTAAGTACTCTTCAATTAGAACCTTGTCGTCGTAAAGGAAAGCCTTATTAAGGGCCTCTGGGAAAAGCTTTTCTTCTTTTACTAAAGTGGTTCCAACGCTTGAACCACCACTTGAGGGCTTTACTATGCAGGGGAATTCAAGGAACTTTGGAACTTTTTCTCCCTTAAAGAGAGTAAAGCCCGAGGGAACCGGAATTCCGTAAGAGGAGAGATATCTTTTGCAGACATCCTTATCTATGGCTAAGGCACTTGCAATTACCCCGGAGCCGGTATAGGGAATCCCCATTATTTCTAAGAGTCCTTGAACGGTTCCATCCTCTCCAGGTTTGCCGTGGAGGGAAAGGAAAACCTTGTGGGGGGAAATTTCTTTCAGTTTAAAAGGTAGGTCTTTTGTTAACTCTATAGGGTAAACCTCGTGGCCTAAGCTTTTAAGGGCCTTTATAACGCTTTGGGCACTCTTCCTTGATATTTCAGCCTCAGGTGAAGGGCCCCCAAAGATTACTGCAACTTTCAACTCGTAAACCTCTCTCTTATTGTCTTTGAAACTAAGTCTAATCTATTAAAGCGGGAACCTTTCACTAGTATAACTCTGTTCTCTAAAGGAAGTCCTTTTACGAATTCAACGAGGCTTTCTAAACTGTTAAAGTGGTATTTATCTCCTTTAAAGGTTTCGTGGGCCTTAAGAGCTCTTTTCCCTAAGGTTAAAAGTAAGGAAACTCCGGCAGCGTTTGCCAGCTCCCCTACCTTTTCGTGCTCTCTCTCTGAGAGCTCCCCAAGCTCAAGCATCTCTCCAAATATAAAGACTTTTTCCTTCTCGTAGAGCGACAGGACTTTAAGGGCGTTCTCAACAGAGGAAGGGTTGGCGTTGTAGGAGTCGTCAATGAGGGTAGTTGAGCCAAAGTTCTCAACGGCCAGCCTACCTGAAGGAGGAGTAAAGTCCGATAAGAGCTCAGGAAATTCGTTAAAGGGAAGGGAAAGGAGGGCTCCCACCGCAACGGCAATTAAAGTAGAGTTTACAACCGAGTAGCCGGGGACGGGAGTTTTAAATGAGAGCTCTCTTCCAAAAGCGTTAACCTTAAAAGTGGTTCCAAAGGGAGAAAAGTTAAGAAAGGTAAGCCTTACATTCCCTTCTTTGCCGAAAGTTATAACCTCCTTACTTTCTGCCTTTTCTTTTAACTCAAAAGGAACAACAGAGATAGGAACGCCTTTTGTTAAAGAGAGCTTCTCCTTAATAACTCCTTTTAAGTCTTTAAAAGCTTCAGTGTGGGCTAAGGCCACCTTGGTAATTACGGCTATGTCAGGTTTAAGGAGCTCCTTTAGCTCCTTTATCTCCCCAGGAGAGTTTGTTCCAAGCTCTTGAACATAAAAGGAGGAAGGGGGGAGATTTGAAAGGGTGTAAGAAAGGCCTATTAAGTTGTTAAAGCTCTTTGGATTCCTGTATGTACTCTTAAACTTTGAAAATAGGTAGTAAAGGAGCTCTTTCGTAGTGCTTTTACCTACGCTACCTGTAATAGCAACTGTGGTTCCCTTGAAGTTTCTCCTTTTGTAAAGGGCAATATCTTTAAAGGCGGAAAAGGCGTCTTTAACCTTTATTAAGAACTTTGAGGGGGGAGGAGAGAGAAACCTCTCCGTGAGAGCTCCCACTGCTCCCTTTTTAAGGGAGTCTTCAATGTAAGCGTGGCCGTCAACCTTTCCCTTTAAAGGGACAAAGAGCTCCCCTCCCTTTATCTGCCTTGAGTCAAAGTGAAAACCATTAACCTTAAGGTTTTCCCCTAAGAGCTCCCCCTTAACTATTTCTGCCAGCTTCCTTGCACTTATAGAACTCACTTACAACTTCCCTGTCGCTAAAGTGTTCTCTTCTTCCCTTTACTATCTGGTAGTCCTCGTGCCCTTTTCCGGCTATTACGACTAAGTCTTCTTCTCCCTTTAGAGAAAGGGCTTTAAAGATAGCCTCTCTCCTGTCAGGTATCACCGAAACTTTATCTAAGTTGGGAATCCCTGAAAGGATGTCAGAAATTATACTCTCTGGCTCTTCGTTTCTAGGGTTATCGTTTGTTATTATAACAAGGTCTGAGTACTTATAGGCAATTTTGCCCATGGGAGCTCTCTTACTTTTGTCCCTGTCTCCTCCGCAACCAAATACCGTTATCAACCTGCCCCTGCAAAAAGAGGAGGCACTTTTTAAAAGCTTTTCAAGGGCGTCTGGAGTGTGGGCGTAATCTACAAAGACCCCTTTATGAACTTCCTCAAATCTACCCGGAACTTTAACTTCTCTAAAGGAAGAAGAGACGGCGTTGGGAGAAAAGCCTAAAGAGACTAAAAGGGCAAAGCTACAAGCAAGGTTGTAAGCGTTAAAGTCTCCCTTTAAAGAGGTGGGAACAGTGTAAACCCTGTTTAAGTAAGAGAGAATTAAACTACCTCCTTTAAAGGAGAGAATGCGAAAGTCTGAAAAAGGGGAGCTCCCGTAAGAGAGAACCCTCTTAAAAAGCCCCCTTAGCCCAAATAACGCTTTTCCCCAAGAGTCATCCAAGTTAAAAAGTGAAGATTCAGAGTTGAAAAAGAGCTTTTCCTTAGAGAGGAAGTAGGAGTAAGTGTCCTTGTGGAAGTCCAAGTGCTCGGGGGTAAGGTTGGTGAAAGCAGAAGAGGTAAAAGTTATCCCAAAGACCCTCTCAAGCTCTAGAGCGTGGGAAGAGACCTCAATAACTGCAAACCTACATCCCTTTCTGACAAAGTCTTTTAAGATGGCAAAGAGCTCAGCGGGCGAAGGGGTAGTTCTCTCTAAAGGCACAAGCTCAGAAGAGCCTATCCTGTAGCCCAAAGTTCCTACATAGCCGGCACTCTCTCCCAAGTTTAAAAGGGCAGACTGGGTTAAAAAGGCCGTCGTCGTTTTACCGTTTGTTCCGGTTATCCCGATTAAGCAGAGCTCCCTTTCAGGATTGCCGTAAAACTTAGCAGACAGGAGGGAAAAGGCCTTCCTCGGCTCTTTAACGAGGAAAACGGGAAGGGAACTTCCCCACCTCTTTAGACTCTCTTTAGAGTCTGTGATTACGGCTACGGCTCCCCTTTTAACGGCCTCACCAATAAATAAGTTCCCGTCTAAACGAGTTCCCTTGTAGGCAAAAAAGAGATAACCAGGGTTAACTCTCCTTGAATCTTCGGTAATCCCCTCAACGGGAAGAGAGTAAAACTCCCTTTTTACTTTAATTCCCACTGAAAGGAGAAGCTCCCCTAAAACCATAAACCTAAGTCTCTTCCCTTAGCGTTTCCTCTAACTTCTGTATCTTCTCCTCAACTTCCTCAAGTATGTTCCTTTTCTCTTCCTCGCTAATTTCAGACTCAGAAGAAACCAGTTTCTTTATAGATTCGGAAACCTCTTTTACTAAGGTCTTGGCCTTATCTGAAAGGGAGCTCTCCTTTAAAAGCTCCTGCACCTCTTCAATTCTCTTTAGGAGCTCCTCCCTTTTACTAGTTGCAACGTAAGCCGCTCCTGCACCTACCAAAGTTCCAACTAAAAAGGCTAAAGAACCTTTCTTCATACCATACCTCCTAGTCGCTTTTTCTTTTAAACCTTTTGGTAAAGGACAAAAAGGAATTTATCGTCTGCAAAGAATCGGAAAAGGCCTTTACGCTCTTTCTCAGCTCGCTAACGGCAGGCCTAAGCTGAGAATTAACAGTGTCAACCCCCTCCTCAACCTTCTTTAAAAGCTTATAGAGGACAAAGAGAATCGCAAGGAGAAAGAGAGTAATTAGGACGAAACAGACGGTTATGACGGTAAGGTCAAATTCAATGAGAGTCATCCTATCCCCCAATGGTAAACATCTTCCTGCTGCACCCTAATGACTCTAGAGCACTTATACCGTTTATGCCTCTTTTTAATATAAGCGCCTCTTTTAAAACCGAAACGAGCTTCTCAAAAGAGTAAGAGGCACTCCTTAGAAGGACCTTCAAGTCTAGCTCTCTATCAGACATTAAACAGAGCCTCAGCTTTCCGTCGGAAGTAAGCCTTACCCTATTACAGCTATCACAGAAGTGCTCGCTAACTGAAGGGATAAAACCAACTTTAGCTTTAGTCCCTTCAACGAGGAAAGACTTAGCGGGGCCTTTCTTATAAGAAGTTGTAGGGATTAACTCTCCAAAGTTTTCCCTTATGTAATCTTTAACCTTTGAAATGGGAATAAAGTTTTCGTGGGAGAAGAACTTGCCTCCAACTGGCATAAGCTCTATAAAGCGAACTTCAACTCCGTAGAGCTCAGAAAACTTTATAAAGTCTCCTATTTCAGAATCGTTAAAACCCTTTATTAATACTGTATTTACCTTAACCGGCGAAAGGCCAACTGAAAGGGCTTCTTCTATACCCTCAACAACTCTATAAAAAGAGGAAGGGTCAGTTCCGGTTATGTAAGAGAACTTTTCAGGGTTTAAGGTATCTAAGCTAACGTTTACTCTTTTTAAACCTGCCTCCTTTAAGGATTTGGCTTTCTCCTTGAGGAAAAAGCCGTTTGTTGTTAAGGAGACATCCTTTATGAAGGGGAGCTCCGAAACTCCCCTTACCACCTCTTCAACTTTTCTCCTAACTAAAGGCTCTCCTCCGGTAAACCTTACAGAGTCAACGCCTAACACGGTAAAGGCCTTAACTACTTCAACTATCTCTTCATACTTTAAAATCTCTTCGTGGGGGATAAATTCCTTAACGCCGTTTGGCATACAGTACTTACACCTAAAGTTGCACCTATCGGTGAGGGATACTCTTAAATATCTAACCTTCACTACCTTCTCCATAACTTTTAAGTTAATCACATTTTACAAAAAGGTTAGGTCTAGCTATTTTGGTAAAGTAAGTTTATCCATAAGTTTAAACTTAAACTAGCTTAAAAGCTTAAATTTACATTACCAAATTTCTAAAGTGAGAATATAAATTAAGAGTTAGGGAATTAAGTTTGGGGGAAAAGATGGCCTTAAAAGAAAGAATATCAAAAGAAGCTATTTTAGAGGCAGCAGAGAAAGTTTTTTCAGAAAAAGGTTTTCACGACGCAAAAATGTACAAGATAGCGGAAATCGCTAACGTTTCCGTGGGTAGCATTTACAGGTTCTTTGACAGTAAGGAGGAGCTCTACTCAAATGTTTTAAAGAGGAAGCTTGAAAAACTGGAGAAAAAGGTAAAGAGAGCAGTAAAAGGAAAGGAACCGGAAGAGGCTTTAAAGGCCTACATAGAAACTGCAACTAAGTTCTTTAAGGAAGAGGAAAGGTTTTTTAGCCTATTCTTGAAAGAGGTTAGCACGATAGCAGAGGCCGATAAGGAGAGGTTTAACATTTCAAAGTGGTACGAAAAGTACTTAAAGGGACTTTCCAAAATAGTGGAAAGGGGAATAGAAAGTGGAGTATTTAAAGAGGTTGACCCGAAAGTGGCTGTTTTCACTTTATCAGGAGCAATTAGGAACTTAATCTACGCTAAGTTTAGAGGAATGCTGAAACTCTCTTTAGAGGAGATAAAGGATAACTTAGTTGAAATTGTGCTAAGCGGAATTAAGAAGGAGGGGGACTAAAGCTTCCACTCCTCTTCTCCAACAAGCTCCCCGTAAGAGTTAAGGACCCTGGAGATGTATTCCCTAACTGCTTTGACTTTGTTCTCAGAGAACTTCTTACTCCACTCTTCACTCCCAAACTCGTAGCTTGCAGAGGCTATAAGGTCTATAACCCTTTCAGAGGGAGGGAAAACGGGATAGCTTCCACTTTTTAAAGCGTAGGAGCACAACTCTTTAAGGAAATTCCTAGCGTGGAAGGAGAGGTCAACCTTCTCACCGTAAACCACTTCAAAGAGCTTTTCAAGGACTGGCTTTAACAGCTCCCTAGGAAGTTGACACTCTTTTTTTAAGTCGCAAGAAGGGCCAGAAACGGTAAGCCAACGCCTGTGGAACCTGCACCAGCCTACGTTGTCGTACCAGTACTCGCTAATGGAGCTCTCAACTATCTTCTCAGCTAAAGATTCAGGCTCAGGGAAAACTCCAAACTTGTAATAAGTCCAGTACTTACCTTGAACGGGAAGGGGAATAAAGTTTCCCACAGCCCAATACATAGTAGGACACACTTCTCCCTCTTCTCCTAGAGCTACTAAGGTAGCGTAGTCTAGGGAGCTCTTTCCTTTGGGAAGCCTCTCTTTGTAGAAACTGTCTATGTAAGAAGCCGTTTTCCTCTTCCCCTTCCCAATTACCCTGTGAATCTCAAGCTCACCGTAAGCCACTTTCCTTGCAAGCTGAGATAGGAGCTCCCCGTTAAGGAGGGAAACCTCTTTACTTCTTTCACCTGTAAGCTCTTCCAGCGACAAAATCGGCTTTTTTGAAAGCCCCAGCTCTTCAGGCTTTAAAATCTCCCTTTCAACGAGCTCAAAGAGCCAAGAGGCCATGCACCCAAACTCTATAGCGTCAAAACCCATAGAGTCAACGGTTTTAACTGCCGAATCTGCAGCCTTTAAGTAAACGTTTCCAACTAGAGGACCGTTTGCGTTGTAAGGTTCGTAGTCGGTCTTAAGGCCGTTTCTGACCTTCTTACAGGCAGCTGGGCAAGGTTCACCGCAGGTGGTCCAGCTCTTTTTCTCTATTGCCTCTTTGTTAAATACCTCCAAGTAATCTTTTTCTATCTTCTTAAAGAGGGCAATTCTCTCTTCCTTGGGTATGTAAGGCATCTGCCAGTTTAAAACCGGAACCTTTTCCCTTTCAGAGTAGTAATCCTCGCCGAAAGTCCCTCCGGTTCTGTGGTCTGGGTTGTAGCGGTACTTCTTTGTTTTTTCGGCTATTACTTTAAACAGGGGCTTTTTGTAGATAGAAGAAAAGAGCTTCTTTGTTTTATCGTAGTTGCTGATTATCCTTTTCTCCTCTTTGTATATACCTCCAAAGACGATAGCTGCAACATTGTGGGCCCTAAGTAAGACGCTTCCTCCTCCTCCCCTTGCTGCCCAGTCCTCGCTTCCCTCTACCGGTTTTCCGTTCCTTAAGGTCTGGGAAAAGAGAGCTCCAAAGTCGGTGTTTAAGGAGGCAGGCCCTACGCAAACTACCCTAAACTCTCCCACTACTTTACCTTTGTATCTGTCAACAAGGTAATCGGTAAGAGAGTAAACCCCCTCTCTGCCGTTTCTCTCCCTCCAGAGCTCCCTTAAGTCCTCTCCCAAAGGTTCAAGAGAGACCCTTAAACTCTCCTCTTCTCCAACAATAAGCAAAACGGAAGTTTCTTTAGCTCTACCTATTAAAGAGACAAAGTCAACGCCCGTTCTCTGAAAAGTGTAGGCTGCACCTCCCATAGTTGAAGGGTAAAGGGTCTTATAAAGGGGAGACTTGAAGAAGAAGACCAACCTGTGGGAGCCCGGTAAAATTGAGCCTGCAAAAGGACCTTTGCCGAAAACGAGGGCATTGTAAGGGGAGTAAGGGTCCCTAAGGTAGGTCTTTAGGGAGTTGTGAACCTTAAGGCCGTAATCTAAAAGGCCGTAAACTCCTTCCAGTTTCTCCTTTTTTAGATGAACCTTATTTTCAACTAGGTTAACGGTTAAAGTCGCAAACTCCATCTCCCAACCTCCAGTTTAAATTATCGCAGAAATGTTGACGTATTTAAAACTTAGCTTAAAATGTAAGTAAGCACTTACAAACACTTAAGGCTGGAAGATGAAAGATACCCGTAAGAGGATAATTGAAGCAGCCTACAGGTGCTTTTCAAGAAAGGGCTTTTTAGGCTCAACTACGAGGGAGATAGCAAAAGAGGCGGGAGTATCGGAAATTACGCTGTTTCGCCACTTTAAGAGTAAAAGGGAGCTCTTTGAAGAAGTCCTAAAGAACTACTCGGTTTTGCCAAACCTTGAAAGGATAAAAAGTAAAGACAAAGAGAAAGCCCTAAAAGAGTTGTCCGAGGAGATTTTAAAGTCTTTAAAAGAGAGGAAAGAGTTTTTAAAGATACTCCTTTCTGAAATCTCCTCTTGCCAGAACTCCCAGAAAGTAGAAGAGGTTTACAGGAACTTTGCAAGGATACTTGAAGGGGAAATTAAGGAGATACTCGGGGAAGGTAAGGTAAAGGCAAAGCTCTTTTTCGGAGCACTGTTTGGGATTTTCATATCTCAAGAGCTCTTTTTAAAGGAAGAAGTTAAAGGAGAGTTTAAGAGGGAGATAGTAAGGGAAGTTGTAAAGCTTTTCTCTGGAGAGAAAGGTGAAAAGGGCAGTTAAAGTTGCAGGGATAATAGTTATACTGGGAATAAGTCTTTGGTTTCTTTACTTTATCTACAACCACAAAAGGTTTGTAATAACAGACAACGCCTTTCAGGAAGCAGAGATAGTAAACGTCTCCACGGAAGGGGTTTCTGGAAAGATAGTAAGGCTCTTTAAAGAGGAATACCAGAAGGTAAAAAAGGGAGAACCCCTCTTTAAGGTTGACGATAGAGTTTACGCACAAGAGGTAAAAGCTTTAAAGGCAAAGGTTGAGGCAGTAAAAGAGAGAAAAGAGAAGCTTAGAGTTTCCCTTGAGAGGATGGAGAAAGAGCTCCCGGCAAACCTAAAAGGAGCAGAGGAAGAGTATTTATCGCTACTTGAACAGATAAAGGCAAGCCGCAAGGAGTTAAAACTTGCAAAAGTAAAGCAGAAAACCTCCCTTAAAGAGGCTGAGGCAGAAGTTAAGGCAGCTGAAAGCTCAGTTAAGGCGGCTCAGGAAAACTTAGTTAGGATGAAAAACAGGTTTTTAAGGTATAAAGAACTCTATAAAAGGCGGGTAATTTCAAAACAGCAGTTTGAAGACGTTGAGGCTGCCTATTATGGAGCAGTGGCAGACTATCAAAGGGCACTGTCAAACTTTAAAGTCAGTAAAGAGAGGTTAAAAGAAGCTGAAAGTGGAAAGTTAAAGGTTGAAGCCCTTAAAGAAAGGATAAAGGAGCTTGAGAAGAAAAGGGGAGCTCTCTACCAGAAAGTTATCTATTCAAGAGCTCAGCTAAAGAGAATTGAAGAGCTAAAGAAAGGGATTAAAGAGTTAGAAGAAGAGGAAAAAGCCTTAAAGGCAGAGCTTAAAAAAGCGGAAATCCTGCTTAGTAGAACGCTGGTAAAGTCTCCAATTAACGGGGTGATAGCCAAGAAGTGGAAAGAGGTAGGAGATTTCGTCTCTCCCGGGCTTCCCGTTTACTCAGTTTACGACCCTAAAACCTTTTACGTTCTGGCGTGGATTGAAGAGGACAAGATAAGGCATGTAAAGGTTAACAGTGAAGCAAAGGTTGAACTTGAAACCTGTCAGGGAGACTTTAAAGGAAAGGTCGTTGCAGTAGGGAGCTCTGCAGGCTCAGTATTTGCACTAATTCCAAGGGACACTTCCCAAGGAGAATATACGAGGATAACCCAAAGGATTCCCGTGAAGATAAAGGTAAAGGGAGTTCCCCTTAAGTGTATAAAGCCGGGAACCAACGCAACGGTATTTATAAAGAAGGAGTAATGGAGAAAAAAAGGCTAGTTGTAGGAGCTCTCATAGTTGCGGGAATGTTCATGACCCTCCTTGACACTACGATAGTTGACATTGCCCTTCCCCACATGATGAGCACCTTTGAGGTTGAGCCAGACGACATACAGTGGGTAATAACCTCCTACATGATAGCCTCTGCCGTTTCAATGCCTCTGGTCGGTTGGCTGGGAGGGAAGTTGGGCCACAGGAATACTTACCTTTTAGGTATAGGCCTGTTTACCCTAATGAGTGCCCTTTGTGGCCTATCCCCTAACCTTAACGCAATGATTGCTTCAAGGAGTTTACAGGGAGTAGGAGAGGGGATAGCAGTTCCCATGACTATGACTCTCCTCTTTGAACTCTTCCCCCCAGAGAAAAGAGGAATTGCAATGGGGATGTTTGCACTCGGAGCGACCTTTGGCCCTTCCTTAGGCCCAACTCTAGGAGGCTACATAACGGAACACCTAAACTGGCGCTGGATATTCTACGTTAACCTCCTTCCCGGAATAGTAGTTATCTACCTTCTGGGACTGCTTACTGAAAATAGAAAAGACGAAGGAGAAAAGAAGTTAGACTTAACAGGATTAATACTCCTTGCACTTTGCCTTTCAAGCTTAATTACTGCACTTTCAAAGGGGAACAGCTGGGGGTGGAACTCCGAAAAGACGGTTTTCTTACTTTACTCCTCTTTTTTAAGCGGAGCTCTCTTTACATTATGGGAACTAAAGACGAAAGAGCCTTTAGTAGAGCTAAGGCTTTTTAAGTATAAGTTCTTTAGGTACCCTGTAATATCCCTCTCCCTATTTGGAATGGGGGTTTACGCCTCCTACTTCCTCCTTCCACTTTACTTAGAAAAACTAAGGGGCTTCCCCACGATAACCGCAGGTGAAATCCTATTTTGGCCTGCATTTGCAACGGGAGTCGTAAGCTTAGTTGCAGGATTTTTAATTGACAAAAAGGTAATAAGCAAAAAAGCAGCGATAGTTTTAGGAACTCTAATATTTATAGTGGGAACTCACCTTCAAACGAGGCTGGACCTATACATGAGTAAACGGGAGATAATCCTTTACCTTCTACCCTGGGGAGCAGGTATGGGGTTCTTCTTCCCGGCACTTTCCCAGATTTCCCTTGGGAACTTTAAAGGAGAGCTCCTAAGACACGCCTCAGGAATACAGAACCTACTAAGGCTCGTGGGAGGAAGCGTAGGAACGGCAATTTCAACCTACATTCTAATCTCCTCTCAAGGGAAACACTTAGTTAACATGGCACAGAGGGTATCTAAAAACTCCCCCCAAGTAATTTACTTTATAGAGAAGCTCAAAGAGAACTTCTACTACGAGTTATCTACGCAAGTGCCCTTTTTAAAAGCAAAGGCAGAAGCGGTTTTAGGAAGTCTTTACCAAAAGCACGCTTTTTGGCACTCTTTCGGGGACGCCTTTTTCTTTGCAACGATTTGCGGGGTTTTAACCTTAATACCGGCAATTTTAGTGGAGGAGAAAGTTGAAAAAGGCGATAGCGATAGTAGCATTAGCAGTCTTAACGGTTCCAAGCCTGTGTAGTGGAGGGGAGCTCTCAGAGCTCCTTCAAAAAGCCCTTAAGAGCTCCCCAAAAATAGAAGCAGTGAAGGAGGAGGTCAGGGCAGTCAGCTATAAGGTCAAGGAAACCTGGCTAAACTACGCCCCGACCTTAAAGTTCTCATACTCATACGCCGACTTATCAAAAGTTCCTTCATATACTATGGAAGTCCCGGGAGTTCCTATCCCCCCCACAAGTTTTTCCATCTTCAAAAGGAAATTTTATCAAAAGGAACTTTCCCTCTCCTTCCCCGTATTTACGGGAGGAAGGATAGAAAATGCGGCAAAAGCGCTAAACGAAAAAGAGAAAGCTCTTAAAGAGTACCTAAAAGAGGTTAAAAGGGAAGTTTTAAAAGAGGTTAAAGAGGACTACTACAACCTCTTAAAGGCAAAAGCTTTAGTTGAGACTGCCGAGAGCTCCCTTAAAGCTGCAAGGGAACACTACAGGGTAGTTAAGGCCTTTTACGATCAGGAGATAGTCCCAAGGAGAGACCTTCTAGAAGCAGAGGTTAAAGTAAGCCAAGCAGAAGAAGAGGTTGAAAGGGCAAAAGGAGCTTACAGGGTAGCCCTTGAAAAGCTAAGGGTTGACTCAGGAGACTTTAACTTTAAACCAAAGGGAGAGCTTCCAGAAACAATAAAAGAAGTTAAAGAAGACCTGAAAGAGCTAATTACGGAAGCCTACAGGAGAAGAGGAATAATAAAAGAAGGAGAAAGACTTTTAAAGGCAAGGAAGGCCCAAGTTGAGCTTGTAAAAGCACAATTTATGCCCCAAGCTTTTGTAAAACTCTCCTACAAAGAAACAGACCAGTACCCCCTAAACGGGAACTTTGCAAGCAAGAGTGCGTCAATTGGAATTGAAGTTCCCATTTTCAACGGCGGAAGGAGGTTCTTTGAGCTCTTACGGGCAGAGAAGATGAAGGCAAAAGCTCAAGCACAGCTTGAAGAGCTAAAGAGGCAGGTTAGGCTCCAAGTCGTAGCTGCCTACACGCGCCTTCAAACGGCAGAAAAGAGGATAAAGGCGGCAAGGAAGAGAGTTGAAGAGGCAAAAGAACTTCTTAGGGACTCTAAAGAGAGGTATAAAGAGCACGTGGGAACCTCAACAGAGGTTATTGACGCAATAACCTACCTTACTCAGGCAAGGAGCTCCTTAATAAACGCCATTGCAGATTACTACATCGCCCTTTCAGAACTTGAATTTACCGTAGGAAGGTAAAAGATGAAAAAGTTAGCGGTAATTGCCTGCACGGCCCTTTTAGTGGCAGGGTGTAAAAGTGAGAAAAGCTCTCTCCTTTACGTAAACGGACGAATAGAGGGAGACGAGTACATAGTTTCAACAAAGTACGGAGGTAAGGTAGAGAAGCTCTTTAAGGAAGAGGGGGATTGGGCTAAGAAAGGGGAAGTTTTAGGAAAGCTAGAGTCAAAGGAGGTTGAAGCTAAGAAGGAAGCTGTAAAGGCAGCTTACGAAGGAGCCTTAAAAAAGGCAGAAGCGGTAAGAGTAGAAGTTGAAGCTATGAAGGAAAAGCTAAAGGGAGAAGAAGAGAAGCTAAAGGAGCTTAAAAGGAGCGTAGCTGTAGGGATAAAAAACTCTAAGGAGGAGCTCCAAAGGGCAAGTTTTGGCCTAAAGGAAGCCAAAGCACAGCTTAAAAAGGCAAAGGCCGTCTTAAGTAAGGTAGAGAAAGACTACGAGAGGTTTAAAAACCTCTACTTACGAAGGGTAATATCAAAGAGTAAGTACGAAGAGGCGGAACTTAGGCTTAAGGAGGCCCAGAGCTCCTACCAATCTGCCCTTTCCTTAGTAGGAACTTACAAAGTAAAGGTTAAAGAAGCGAAAAACTTAATAGAGCTCTCAGAAAACAGGAAGAGAGAAGTTAAAGCTCTGGAAAAAGAGATAGAGGCATTAAAGAAAACGATAAAGGCAAAGGAGGAAGAAGCAAGGGCAGCCGAGAAGGAGGCAGAGAGTTTAAGAGGGAAACTTAAAGAGGTTGAGGCAGTAATAGAAAACCTGAAAATCTACTCTCCGATAAACGGGGTAATATCTGAAAAACTGGTTAACGCAGGAGAGGTAATATCTCCGGGAGCTCCCATATACACCATGTACAACCTAAACAAACTCTACTTTGAAGGCTACGTCCCGGAAAAGGAAATAGGACTACTCCACTTGGGGCAAAGGGGTTTTGTAAAAGTTGACTCCTACCCTAAAAGGAAGTTCCCGGTAGTTCTTACCTACATAAGTAGCAAGGCCGAGTTTACGCCGAAAGAGGTTCAAACGAAAGAAGAAAGGGTAAAAGAGGTGTTTAAGGTAAAACTTAAGCTACTTAAAAACCCAAACTTCGTCTTAAAGCCGGGAATGCCCGCAGACTGCTACATAGAGATTGGAAATGGTAGTAGAAAGTGAAAACTTACAGGTCTTCTACAAGAAGGGGAAAGTAAAGGCAGTAAAAGGTCTTTCCTTTAAAGTAAAGGAAGGAGAGGTCTTCATATTTATAGGGCCAGACGGAGCCGGCAAGTCTTCAACGCTAAAGGCCGTGTGCGGAGTGGTCAACTACGCAAAAGGGAAGTTAAAGGTTTTAGGGAAAGACCCAAAGAAAGAAAAAGAGTTTAATAAGATAAGAGAGAAGATATCATTTATGCCACAAGGGCTCGGAAGGAACCTCTACAAGAAACTCTCTGTAGAAGAGAACATAGACTTCTTTGCAAGCCTCTACGGGGTAGAAGGTGAGGAAAAGGAAAGGAGAAAGGAGCTCCTCCTTAAAGCAACTGGACTCTGGGAGTTTAAAGAGAGGCAGGCGGGTAAGCTCTCAGGGGGAATGATGCAGAAGTTGGGGATGTGCTGTGCCCTAATTCACAAACCAAAACTTCTAGTGCTTGACGAGCCCACTACGGGAGTTGACCCCCTTTCAAGGAGGGAGCTCTGGAAGCTAATCTACGGCTACGTAAAAGAGGGCATAACCGTAATGGTTGCAACCTCCTACCTTGACGAAGCAGAAAGGGGAAGCAGGGTTTTACTTATGAAAGGGGGAAGGGAGCTTGCCCAAGGGACACCGGAAGAGGTGGCAAAAACCAAAAAACCGGTCTTGATAATAGAAGGGGAAGATTACCTTAAGGCTTACGAAAAACTCTGGGAGGTTTCAAACACTGTAAGGATAAGGGGAGAAAAAGTCAGGGTAGTAGAGGAAAAAGACAAGGTAGAGAAGGCCTTAAGTGGCCTTAATGTAGAGATAAAAGAGGTAGAGCCTGAAATAGAAGACCTCTTCATTGAAAAGGTAGGTCTAAAAAAGGTGGAAATTTCAGAAAGCTTTAAACCGAAAACGGAAGTTCCCCAAGATGCGGTCGTCGTAGAGAAAGTTGTTAAAGCTTTTGGAAGCTTTAAAGCAGTAAAGGGAGTAAGCTTTAAAGTAAAAAGGGGAGAGATATTTGGAGTTCTAGGGCCAAACGGAGCAGGCAAAACTACTCTGATAAAGACGATTTTAGGCCTTTACGAGCCTACTAAAGGAAAAGTAGTTGTAGCCGGCAAAACCGACAGAAACGAAATCAAAGAGATAATAGGGTACATGTCTCAGAAGTTTTCCCTCTACGAGGACTTAACCGTTAAGGAAAACCTCCTTCTCTGGGGAAGCCTTTACGGAGTGCCTTTAAAAGAGATAAAGGAGAAAGTGAAGGAAACGGCACCTACCTTAGGCTTGGAAGAATACGAAGGAAAACTCGTTAAGGAACTCCCTTTAGGAATAAAACAGAGGGTCTCTCTCCTTTCTGCCCTCCTCCACTCCCCGGCAATCCTCTTCCTTGACGAGCCCACTTCTGGAGTTGACCCTGCAGAGAGGGAAGTTTTCTGGCAGGTTATAAGGGAGCTCTCAAGGAAGTTTGGAACTACGGTCATTACCACAACCCACTACCTTGACGAGGCAGAATATTGCGACAGGCTCCTTTTAATGAACAGGGGAGAAGTAATAGCTTTAGGAAAACCTCAAGAGCTTAAGGAGAAGGTAAAAGAGGAAGTAGGAAAAGCTTACCTAATGTACACGCCATATCCCTTTGAAGCAGTTGAAAAGTTAAAGAAAGAAGGAATTACGGCCTTCATATATGGAAGTAAAGTAAAGCTCTTTCTAAAAGAGGGGAAAGTGGAAGAAGCCTTAAAAAAGGCAGACATTAAAGAGTTTAAGGTTAGAGAGGGAGAGATTACTATGGAGGACGTTTTCATATATGAAGTGGAAAAGAGTAGTAGGAATAGTTAAAAAGGAGGTGAAAGAGCTCCTAAGGGAGCCTATTTCCCTTTTAACTTTCCTCTTAGTTCCTATCTCTATGATGGTGGTATTTGGATACGGGTTAAAACTTGAGGTAAAGAAAGTTCCTTTCGCAGTTCTTGACCTTGACAACTCTAAACTCTCAAGGGAGATAGAGGATAAGTTCGCCAGCAACAGGGAATACTTTGACCTAAAGGGCTACCTAACCTCCTACGATAAAGCAGAAAAGCTCCTTGAAAAGGGTAAGGTAAGCCTGATAATAGTCTTCCCTCCGAACTTTGAAAAGAGAGTAGAAAGGGGAGAAAAGGGAGAGTTTCAAGCTCTCATAGACGGAACTTTCCCTTACAGGGCAGAGGTTATAAAGTCTTACGTTGAAGCAATTTCAGCAAGGGAAGCACTAAAGGTAAAGCCTAACTTTAAGGTTGAACAGAGATATTGGTTTAACGAGTCTTTAAACCAAGACTACTTAGTAGCAGTTGGAACTATGGCGGTAGTTCTCTTAATCTCCCCGGCGGTCTTCTCTGCCCTTTTAATAGTAAAGGAGAAAGAATCTGGCTCAATATACAACGCCTACTCCTCCCCTATCACGAAAGGGGAGTTTATAACCGGAAAGTTCCTATCTGGAGCTCTCCTTTCAACTGTAGTCTTTTTCATAGCTTACTTTATGACGGTATTTCTCTTTGGGGTTTCTCAAAAGGGGAGCACTCTACTGCTTACTCTGGGAAGCTTAATTTACACATTCGTTGCAGTTAGTTTCGGGCTTTTAATATCAAACTTCTTCTCCTCCCAAGCTGCAGCCTTCATTGGAACTACAGTTTTAACCGTAGTCCCTTCTATTTTGTATTCTGGATACTTAACCCCCGTATCGTCTATGGGGACAAGCGGCAGGATAACTGCTCACCTTATACCTACCTTTTACTATCTAAGGTTTTTAAAGAGCATCTTCTTTAAAGGAGACCCGTTAAGTTTAATAGTAAAGGACTTGGGAGCTCTTACACTCTTCTGGGTGGTTCTCTTTTTAGCGACGCTAAAGACCTTTAAAAAGAGGGAAGAGTGAAGCTCTTAGTTCTACTTCTAAAAGAGTTCCTCCAGTTCTTTAGGAACAAAGGGCTCTTAATTTTTGCCCTCTACGCGTTTACCCTTGACATCTACTTAGCGTCAACGGGAATTGACCTAACCTTAAAGAGAGCTCCCTTCTTTGCAGAAGACAGAGACCTAAGCAAGACTTCAAGGGAGTTAATCTCAAAGTTCCCTCCCTACTACTTTAAGTTTAAAGGCTACATTCTCAACGACCGGGAAACTCAAAAGGTCCTTCTTAACGACGAGGCCGTTGGGGTAGTTGTAATACCTCCTAAGTTTGAAAAGAGACTGTTAAGAGGAGAAAAGGTAAAGGTAGGAGTTATAGTAAACGGGGCAGAGGTAAGCTCAAGCTACCTCTTTTCGGCCTACGCAACGAGGATAATAACCGACTTTTTAACCGGAGGGTTAGCCGGAAAGCTCCCTTTTGCGCCGCAGGTAAGGATATTCTTTAATCAAGACGCCTCAAGTAGGATATTTATGGCCTATTCAGAGCTCCTAACTGTAATTACCCTCCTTCTTCTCCTCCTTCCTGCAAGTGCACTGGTTCTTGAAAAGGAGAGGGGAAACATTGAGATGTTATTAATATCCCCGGTAAATACGACTCTGTTTACAGTTGCAAAGTCTGTCTCTATGGGAGCTCTCGTCTTAATCCTAACGGCACTTGCCCTAAAAATTACCATAGAGAAGGTAGTTGGCGTTCCCTTTAAAGGAGAGTTCCTTGACTTTTTAACACTAACGGCAGCTTACGCCTTTACCACGACGGGCCTTTCCCTCTTTATAGCCTCAGTATCAGAAAACATGCTTCAAGTTTCCCAGCTAACGATATTGATTTTAATTCCCATTCTCTACCTTTCGGGAAACTGGACTCCCATTGAAGCAATGCCCAAAGCCTTTCAACTCCTCTCAAACCTCTCACCTCTTAAATACTACATAGAAGGGGCTTTATCTATAGCCATTAAAGGAATGAGTTTAAGCCAGGTAAAAGGAGACTTCTTTAAGCTCCTTATTTTAGGGGGAATACTCTTTGGAAGCGGAACTTACTTAATAAGGCGGAGGGGCTAAAGGAGCCCCTTTTCCTTTAAGGCCTCCTTAACTTCAGGGTTAAGGTCTGAATACTTTTTAAGGAGCTCTACAAACTCCTCTTCGTTGAGCATCTTAACTCCCAACTTCTGGGCCTTCTGGAACTTTGAGCCTGGGTTTTCTCCAACTACTACGAAACTGGTTTTCTTAGTAACTGAGTTAGTTGGGTTTGCTCCAAGGAGCTCCACCAGCCTTTGAGCCTCCTTTCTGGTAAAGTGTTTCAGCTCCCCTGTAAAGACTACCCTTTGGCCTTCTAGAGGTTTAGGGAGCTCCCTTTCCATCTCCTCTTCAGAACTCCTTTCAAACTTAAAGCCTGCCTCCTCAAGGCGGTTTATCATTTCAACGTTCTGCTTTGCTTTAAAGAAGTTCTTTATGCTGGTTGCAGTTATAGGGCCGATGCCGGCAATAGAGGAAAGGGTTGTAAAGTCTGCTTCAATAAGCTCCCTTATGTTCTTAAACCTCTTTGCAAGTAGTTGAGCCGTCTTTTCTCCAACGTGCCTTATTCCCAAGGCCGTTAACTTCTTGTAAAAGGGAGCTCCCTTAGACTTCTCTATCTGCTCAAGGAGGTTCTGGGCCTTTTTAGCTCCCCATCCGGGAAGTTTAAGAAGGTCTATCTTAGACAGGTAGTAAAGGTCGGCAATTGACTTAACGAGGCCTTTCTTTAGAAGCTGGGAAGCGGTGGCTTCCCCGAGGCCTTTTATGTCTAAAACTTTCCCCCAGTAGATTAGGTGCTCTTTAAGCTGTGCCGGACAGTTAATGTTGGGGCACCTTGGAACGGCCTCGTCAAGCTCCTTTACGATGGGAGCTCCGCAAACTGGGCAGTTCTTTGGAACCTCTATCGGCTTTTCCTCTCCGGTTCTCCTTTCAACAACCGGCCCCACTATGTAGGGTATCGTCTCGCCGGCCCTCTCAACTATAACGTAGTCTCCGATTTTTATGTCTTTAGACTTTATAAAGTCTGGATTAAAGAGGGTAGCCCTTGAAACTACAACTCCTCCCACTTCAACAGGCTCAAGGATTGCAACGGGGGTGAGAGCTCCCGTCCTCCCAACCTGCCAAACAACATCTATAAGTTTAGTGACCGCCTGCTTTGCAGGGAACTTATAGGCAACGGCCCACCTGGGGTGGTGAAGAGTCTCTCCAAGCTTTTCCCATGCACATATGTCGTTTACCTTAATCACCATACCGTCAGCCTCAAAGTCCCAGCTTTCCCTCTCTTCTTGAGCGGCTAAAACCGTCTCTATAACCTCCTCTATTCCCCTGCAAACCTTCTGAATGGGAGGAGTTTTAAAACCGCAGTCTGAAAGGAGAGTAAGGGCTTCCTTTTGGGTCTTAATATCCCTGCAGAGCTCTTTTGGCTTAGAGTAAAGAACCTGATAGACATAACAGTCAAGCCCCCTCTTTGCAACCTCGGCAGGGTTTTTAAGGCGAATCGTCCCTGCAGCGGCGTTTCTGGGGTTTGCAAAGGGAGTCAAGCCTTCCCTCTCCCTTTCTTCGTTTAACTTCTTAAAGACGCTCTTTGGCATTATCACTTCGCCGCGAACCGAGATTAGCTCTATCCCGCACTTTGAAAAGGGAGCTTTTAATGGTATAGAGCGTATAGTCTTTAAGTTAACCGTAATGTCCTCGCCGTAAATGCCGTCTCCCCTTGTAGCTCCTCTAACGAAAAGGTCATTCTCGTAAACAAGCTCAACGCTTGCACCGTCAAACTTTGGCTCAACTATGTACTCAACTTCGCTCTGGTTTAAGAGCTCCCTAACTTTCCTATCCCACTCCCTTAAGTCTTCAGGAGAGTAAGTGTTGTCAAGGGAGGTCATCTCTGCGTAGTGCTTAACCTTTTTAAACTCACCTGTAAAGGCGGGAGAAATTCTCTGGGTTGGAGAGTCTGGAGTAATTAGGTCTGGATGTGCTTCTTCAAGCTCCTTAAGAGCGTGAAAGAGCTTATCGTACTGGTAGTCAGATATAACGGGACTGGCTTGAACGTAGTACTTATAGTCGTGATACCTTATGACCTTCCTTAAGTCTTCTGCAAGCTCCCTTGCCTTTTCCTTTGAAAGGGAAGAAAAGAACTCCTTTCCTTTACCCTCTACCAGCTTAAGGAGGCGGTCTGTTAACTGTTGGAGCTCCCTTTCCTCTTCCTTAGTGTACATCCTCTCCCTCCAAACTCTCTTTTAGCTTAAGAATAGAACAAAAAGCGACTTGACGCAAAGGGAAGAAATTGAATAACATCTTTTAAAGTCAAGCCCAAGGAGGAGTTATGAAAACTGCAGACATTACATACAAGTTCAACAACTTAAGGAAGGCAAAAGCCGTAGGGAGGATAAGGCTTTCTCCTGAAACAATCAAGCTAATACTTGAAAACAAAATCCCAAAAGGGGACGTTTTAGCAGCCTCCCAAATTGCAGGGATAATAGGAGCAAAGAAGACCGCAGACCTAATGCCCTTTTGCCACCCGATACCTATAGACCAAGTGGTGGTAAACACGAAAGTAGGAGAGGACTACATAGAAGTTGAAGCTGAAGTTAAAGGAATCTGGAGAACAGGATACGAAGTTGAAGCTATGAACGCGGTAATGTCTGCACTCCTTAACGTATTTGACATGTGCAAGGCTTTTGACAACAGCATGGTAATTGAGGGAGTTAAAGTAGTGTCAAAAAGCGGAGGGAAAAGCGACTGGGCAGAAGACCTAAAAGGTTTAAAGGCCGCAGTTATAACCGTAAGCGACTCTGCATTTAAAGGTGAAAGGAAGGACGAAAGTGGAGAAGTTGCTCGCAAAGTGCTTGAAGAGTTTGGGGCGGAAGTTATAGGTAAAGAGATAGTGCCGGACGAGATTGAAGAGATTAAAAGGGCCATAAGAGAGTTTCAAGAAAGAGGAGCCAACATAATAATAACCAGCGGAGGAACCGGCTTTAGTAGCAGGGACTTAACTCCGGAAGCGACGAAGGAACTTATAAAAAAGGAGATGGTGGGCTTTGAGGAGGCTATGAGGGTCTTGGGAGTTAAGTTTACCCCAAAGGCACTAATGAGCAGGGGAAAGGCAGGGTTTATCACTCCAGAGTGTATGGTTATAAACCTGCCTGGCTCTAAAAAGGGAGTAGAGGAGAACTTAAGAACCCTTGCTCCCCTTTTAAAGCACGCTTTTAAAATGGCTCAAGGAGGCGGCCACTGATAAGCGTATGCGTCCTTGCAGGGGGTAAGAGCTCCCGCTTTGAAAGGGGAAACAAGCTTAGAGCTCCCCTTTTGGGAGAGACCCTTTTAGACAGGAGCGTAAAAGTAGCAAAGGAGATAGGAAAAGAAGTTTTAGTGGTTGGGAAGTTTGAACCTGTAAGAAAACATCCCGGCGTAAGGTGGGTAAGGGAGCCCTTTGAAGAGTACGCTCCCCTTTACGGGATTTTTACTGCTCTTAAGGAGGCAAGGTTTAAAAAGGTCCTCTTTCTGCCCGGAGATGCTCCTTTAATAAAGGAAAGGGTTTTAAGGTACATCTCCCAACAACCTTTTCCTGCCTTCGTTGAAGGGAACTTCCTCCACTGCCTACTTTTTAAAGAAAACCTTTTTCTGGTAGAGGAGCTCCTAAGAAAAGGAGAGTTTAGGGTGAGGGAGCTCCTTAAAAGGGCAAAAGCCAGAGAGATAAAAAGGAAAGAGCTAAAAACTTTTGACTACAAGGGACTTTCCTTTAAAAACGTTAACACTGTAAAAGACTACTGGGAAATTCTCTAAGGAGAGGGTATGGACGAAAGGGAAATCTTAAGGAAAGTAGAAGAGCGTTCAAAACCTGAAAACTTGGGAATGGTAATACTCCACAAGGGAATAGTAAGGGGAACCTCAAGAGAAGGGGAGAAGGTAAAGGGAATGGAGCTCTCTTTTAACAAGGAAGTTTTAGAGAAGCTGATAAAGGAAGCAGAAAAAAAAGAAGGGATTGAAGCTGTGGAAGTTTGGATAAACAAAGGGAAACTTAAAGTAGGAGATACAATAATGCTAGTAGCCGTAGGAGGCAGATTTAGAAAGGAGGTTCTCCCTACCCTTGAATGGCTAATAGAGAAAATAAAGGAAGAGGTGGTAATTGAAAGGGAAGTTTAACTACGAAAAGTTAACGGAATTTGAAAAGTGGGTAATACTAAAGAAAGGGACAGAGCCTCCCTTTAGGAACGAGTACTGGAACCACTTTGAAGAGGGAGTTTACGTCTGTAAACTCTGCGGACAGCCCCTATTTAAAAGCGAAGACAAGTTCTTCTCCTCAAGTGGTTGGCCCTCCTTTGACAAGGCGATAAAGGGAGCAGTAAGAGAAATTCCAGAAGAGCCACCAGACGACAGGATAGAGGTAGTGTGCTCAAAGTGCAACGCCCACTTAGGGCACGTTTTCTACGGCGAGGGACTGACTCCCAGAAACGTTAGGTACTGTATAAACTCTGCCTCAATTAAGTTCATACCTAAGGGAGAAGAAGTTGACTCTAATTGAGCTAAAGGGAATACGAAAGGTATATAGGCAGGGAGAGCTGGAAGTTGAAGTCTTAAAGGGAATAGACTTAAAAGTTGAAAGGGGAGAGTTTGTTTCAATAATAGGTCCTTCGGGCTCCGGAAAGTCAACCCTCCTTTACATACTAGGTTGTTTAGACAGACCTACCCAAGGAAAGTACTACTTTAACGGAACCGACGTTTTCTCCTTAAAAGACGAGGAGCTCTCAAAACTGAGGGCAAAACACATAGGCTTTGTCTTCCAGTCTTTCTACCTTATACCTTACCTTAACGCATTTGACAACGTCTTAGTTCCCGTTGAATACCTGCCTAAAGGGGAGAAAAAGAAGAGATTTAAGGAAGAGAGCCCGGAAGAGAGGGCAAGGGAGCTCTTAAAAAGGCTTAACATCGCTGAGAGAGCCAACTTTAAACCTTCAGAGCTTTCAGGAGGACAGAAACAGAGGGTAGCAATTGCAAGGGCTCTAATAAACAAACCTGAACTTATACTTGCAGACGAGCCCACCGGACAGCTTGACTCTGCGTCAAGCAAGGCAGTAATGGAGATTTTTAAAGAGCTCCACAGGGAAGGCAAAACCTTAATAGTCGTAACCCACGACCCTGAAGTAGCCTCCTTTGCCCAGAGGGTAATAGAGATAAGAGACGGAGAGATAAGGGAGAGATGAAATTTAAGCTAAGAGAAACAGTTTACTCTCTCCTTTACAACCGTGCAAGGAGCCTCTTTGCAGTTTTCGGAATTCTCTTTGGCGTAGTTTCTCTAGTTTTAGTGGTGGCTGCAATAGAGGGGAGCTCCCTTCAAGCAAGAAAAGTAATAGAAAAGCTCGGCCCAGACTCTGTTTTAATAGTTTCAGGCTCAATTAAAAAAGGGCCTCGCTCAGGATTTCAAAACCTGACCTTAAAGGACGTAAGGGAAATAGGGAAACTGGAAGGAATCTTTGCCTTAACTTACGGAATCGTAAAGCCTACAACGGTTTCAAACGTTGAACTCTCTAAGTTCACCTCCCTTTTTGGGGTAGGGAAAAACTGGTTAACCTCCTGGAACTACAAAATTGAAAAGGGAAGGGGATTTACTGAGGAGGACTTTAAGGAACTAAGGAAAGTAGCAGTGGTAGGGCACGACGTAAGCGACTTCTTCTGGCCAAAGGAAAGTCCTATAGGAAAAGTAATATTGGTTGGAAAGGTGCCCTTTAAGGTAATAGGAGTTTATAAAAGGAAAGGGAAAACTCCAAACGGCCACAACCTAGACAACAGAGTATTTATTCCCTACCAAGTCTTTGACAAAACAGTTGAGAAGACCTTTAACAGGGTAAGCGTTATAAGGTTTAGAGTTCTAAACTTAAAGGAATATAACGCAATAGTTAAAGAGACTAAAAAAATACTCCTTAAGAACCATAGACCAGACGAGTTTATGGTCATAACTCCGGTAGTTGTTAAAAAGTTCCTCTCTATGCTCTCTGCGACCTTAGCCCTGTTTCTAGGCCTTGCCTCGCTAACGGCTTTAGTAGTAGGAGGTTTCGTCCTCTCATCAATCTTCTACATTAACGCTTACGTAAGGGAGTGGGAAGTAGGACTAAGGAGAGCTCTAGGAGCAACAAAGGGTGAAGTCTTAAAAGCCTTCCTCCTTGAAGCCCTACTTATTTCCCTAATCTCCTCACTAATTGGGATAGGGATAGGAGTCATCCTCATAAAGTATCTCCTCCCTTCCCTTAAGGTTCCGGTAGTTTATCCGGTAAAGGCATTTATAATATCTTTTCTATTTGCGGTAGGGGTAAGCCTCTTTGCAGTTTACTTCCCCGCTAAAAAGGCATCTCAGTTTCAACCTGTAAAGGCGCTAAGGAAGAACCTATGAGGCTTAAAGAGCTGGAAAACTACTTTAGGGAGAACAAGAAAAGGTTTCTCCTTTCGGTTATGGGAGTAGCAATAGGGGTTTTCTCCCTCTCCCTTATGTTGGGGATAACCTCTTTAATGGAAAAAAGAGTAGAAAAAGCAATAGGGAAGCTCGGAGCTCTAGTTCTAGTTGTAATACCTGGAGAGGTAAAAAACCTAGGGGGAAGGACGCTTCAGCTCTCATTTTACCCGACTTTAAAAGTTAAAGACGCAGTTGCCATAAAAGAAAAGTGTCCTGACGTAGAGGCAGTATCTCCCTTTAAGAGAGTCTCACCAAACGTTCACTACGGGGGAAAGAGGATAGACGCTCAAGTATTTGGAGTGTGGCCAGACTACCAAGAAATAAGCTCTTTAAACTTAAGGTGCGGAAGGTTTTTAACGGAAGAGGACAATAGAGAAATCGCTCAAAGAGCAGTAATAGGCTCTGAAGTTGCCAAGAAACTCTACGGTGAAACGTGCCCCGTAGGGAAGGTAATATACCTTTACGACGCCCCCTACAAGATTGTAGGAGTTTTAAAGAAGAGGGGAACGAGCTTAAGCGGGGAGGACTTGGACAACAGAGTTTACATTCCCCTCTCCTCGGCAATGAAGAGAATCTCAAACGTTAACTACTTAGACGGCATATACGTTCTACCCGTAAGTAAGGATAAGGTAAAAGAGGTTAAAGAAAACATTAGAGAGCTCCTTTTAAAGAGACACGGAAAGGCAGACTTCTCAGTTAACAGGTTTGAAGACCTGGTTAACACCCAAAAGCAAGCGATGGAGATATTCTCTAAGCTATCCCTTACCGTTTCTTTAATCTCCTTTGGGGTTGGAGCTCTGGGGATTTTGGCAGTTATGACCCTCTCTGTTTACGAAAGGCTCGTTGAGATAGGGATAAAAAGGGCCTTCGGGGCAACAAAAAAAGACATAGCCTTACAGTTCCTCATTGAGTCAACCTTAGTCTCCTTTGTTGGGGGGACTTTAGGAGCCCTAACCTCAGGAACAATCGTCCTCCTCATTGCAACGCTGGCCCATTGGGGAACCTACATTCCAGTTAAGGGAACTTTAACTGCCCTTTTACTATCTACCCTTATTGGCATAATCTCGGGCCTCTACCCTGCCTTAAGGGCCTCTTCCTTTGAACCTAAAGAGATTATAAAAAGCTCGTAAAAACCGTTTTATAGGTCAAATTTTGGAACTAAAATCTTTTAAAATTTAAATACGAACCAACTAAAGAGGGAGGGATGAAGAACATACAGAAAACGACGCTAATTCCCTTTCCTGAGCTGTTTACCTTTCTTGATAGATTTTGTCCAATTTGTGGAAGCCCGGTATCGGTAAAGAAAAACGGAGAGCTTGAGTTTGAGGTATGCACAAACCTTAAATGCCCTTACTACAAATTTTTAGGAGTAAAAGAAAAAGCTAAGAACTGCTAGTCTCTCCAAAGAGAGCTTCCACAAACTCCTCAGGGTTAAAGGCCCTGAGGTCTTCTATTTTCTCTCCTATCCCTACAAACTTTATAGGTATCTTTAAGTCGTTGCAGATTGCAATAACGATACCTCCCTTTGCAGTTCCGTCAAGCTTAGTTAAAACTATACCGCTCACGTCGGTAATCTCTTTAAAGGCCTTAGCTTGGCTTATGGCGTTTTGACCGGTATTTGCGTCTAGAACCAAGAGGATTTCAGAAGGTTGCCCCGGAAACTCCCTTCCTATAACTTTCTTTATCTTGTGTATCTCTTTCATTAACCTCTCTTTGTTGTGGAGCCTTCCAGCAGTGTCAACTATCAAAACGTCATCTCCCTTTGCCTTAACGCTCTGGATTGCGTCATAGACTACAGCTGCAGGGTCGGTTCCCTCTTGAGCTTTAACTATCCTTACTCCCGCCCTTTGAGCCCAGACTTCAAGCTGCTCAATTGCAGCGGCCCTAAACGTATCGGCAGCTGCTAAAACCACCGAGTAGCCGGAATCTTTAAGCTGTTTTGCAAGCTTCCCTATGGTAGTAGTTTTCCCAACGCCGTTAACTCCTAAAACCAAAATTACGGAGGGTTTAAAAGAGAGGTTAAGCTCTCCACGGCACTTTGAAAGGAGCTCCTTTAACTTCTCCTTTAAAAGCCCTAAAAGCTCGTCTGAGGTCTTTAACTTCCTCTTTTTTGCCTCCTTTTTAAGGTAATCTATAAGCTCAAGGGTAGCGTTTACCCCCACGTCTGCAAGAATTAACCTTTCCTCAAGCTCTTCAAAAAGGGATTCGTCAAGTTTCCTACCTGAAAACTCAGAAAGGCCTAAAGCGTCCCTAGTTTTCTTTAAGCCTTCCTTAAAACTCTTTAAAAGCTTTGAACCTTTGAGGCCTAACCTCTCTTCAACTTCCCTTCTCCTTAAAGAGTAGTCAAACTGGTACTCTTGAGGGACTTTCCCTTCAAGTTCCTTTAGAACTTTATAGGCAAGCTCGTAAAGGCCCTCTTTTATGTAGAGGTTTCCAATGTAGTAAGAGGAGAGAAACGAAAGTAGAGGATTTTGAGAGTTCTTAGCAACGTCGTAAAGGTTTCTGGCAGCCTGAAGGTTCCCTTTATACTCCTCTTCCATCCCTAAGAAAAAGGAGGAGTAATCCTTACCAAGCTCCTCCTCAATTTTAGGAATAAAAGGACGGAAGTTCCTATAAAGTGCCAAGTTCTTTAAAACTTTTGCTACAGAAGCTACAAGCTCTCCTTTACTGTAAAGTAGAGCGTTGTAAAGGGCCTGAGGAGCTTCTTTTTCACTCTCTTCAGCAAGCTTAAGCCACTTCTCAGGCTGGTTTGGGTTTTTCTTAAGCTCTTCCTTTAATGAGCTTTTCCTTCTAAAGAAACCGAACATTAATCTCCCCTTAAGAAATAGAGTTTGTTAACTTCACCAGTTTACAAAGTAGCTCGTAAGGTTTCCCTTCCTTAAGGGAGGAGAGAGAGAGCTCTATCCCCTCCTTTATACTCTCAACCTTTCCGGCGCAGGCAAGGGCAAAGGCCGAGTTAAGGGCAACAACATCCCTTTTTGCCCCCTTGTCCTCTCCACTTAGGACTTTACGGAAAATCTCCCTGTTCTCTTCCAGAGTTTCACCTGCAAGGATTTCTGAAATGTAAGCCTTTCTAAGGCCAAAGTCTTCTGGAGACACTAAGTAAGTCTTTACCTCTCCGTCTTTTAACTCTGTTATCTTCGTGTAGTCTGAAATTGAAACCTCGTCTATTCCGTCTTTACCGTGGACCACAAAAGCTCTCTCTGAACCTAACCTTTTTAAAACTAAAGCCGTTTTCTCAGTCAGCTCTTCAGAGTAAACTCCTAAAAGCTGTCTCTTGGCTCCTGCAGGGTTGGTTAAAGGCCCCAATAAGTTAAAAATAGTCCTGATTTTAAGCTCTTTTCTAGGCCTAACCACGTTTGCCATTGCCGGGTGGAACTTTGGAGCAAACATAAATCCGATGTTTAACTCCTTTATGCAGGTAGCAACTCCTTCAGGTTCAAGGTCTATCTTAACTCCAAAGCTTTCTAAAATGTCTGCACTTCCACACTTACTAGTTATTGAACGGTTCCCGTGCTTTGCAACTGGAACGCCCAAAGAGGCAACAACAAAGGCAACAGCGGTAGAAACATTAAAAGTCCCTTTTAGGTCTCCTCCTGTCCCGCAAGTATCAACGAGTTTACTCCTTAACTCTTCGGGAAGGGGAACTTTCCTTGACTTTTCCCTCATAACCGAGGCCGCCCCTGCAACCTCCTCTTCACTCTCTCCTTTACACCTTAAAGCTACCAGAACGCCTCCAATTTGAATGTCTGAGAGCTCCCCCTCCATTATTGAGTTAAAGAGCTCCCGCGCCTCTTCAAAGGTAAGGTTTTCACCTTCTACGAGCTTAGTTAAAGTCTCTTTAAAGTCCATCCTCTCTCCGTCCTTTCAATTTGGGAAATTGTAGCACCAAAGTTTTTACAGATAGAATCAAGCTTTAAAAGGTTATCTATTAGGAAAAGGTGAGAGGGGCAATTACAGTCTGAAGAGCCAAAAAGTGGGACAAAGTCAAAATCTTTTAGGAGCTCCCTTGCAAGTTCACACTCAATCCTCTTTTCGGCAAAGAGGTAAACAGAAATCGGGTAAAAAGAGGAAGAGGAGGTTATAAAGTCAAGGTGCCAGTGAAGCTTTTTATCTTTCTTTAGGTGGCGAAGAAGCCTTGACTTAAGGCCTCCGCTGTTAAAGGCAGAGCCCACGTAAAGGTAAAGGTGGGGCCTTAAGTTAAAGAGACTGCCCCTTTTAACTTTAAAAGAGAGCTCCCTTTTTAACTTGAACAAGAGAGCGTAAGTTCCCTTTAAGTTATCTGGGAGCGGGCTAATGCTCCAACCTCCAAAGAGTCTTCACCTTCAAGTAAGAACTTCCTATAACCAAGGTAGGCCACCATAGCTCCGTTGTCCGAGGTAAACTCTAAAGGGGGAATGTAAAGCTCAACTCCCAAAGAGGCAAGCTCCTCCCTTAAAAGGGAGTTAGCAGAAACTCCCCCTGAAACGGCCACTCTCTTAACTTTCGTCTCTTTAACTGCCTCTTTGAGCTTATCAATTAAGTAGGAAACGGCTACACGCTGAAAAGAAGAGACAAGCTGGTAAGTTGGAGCTCCCTTCTCTGCCAACCTCCTTACGGCACTTTTTATACCGCTGAAGCTAAAGTTTAAACCGCTAACTTTTGGCTTTGGAAGCTTTAAGTAATCTCCGTCGTAAGAGCGGTAAATCTTATCTATAACAGGACCTCCCGGATAACCAAGCCCCGTTATCTTCGCAACCTTGTCGTAGGCCTCCCCTACGGCATCGTCCAAGGTCTTACCGAGAACCTTATACCTGCCGAGCCTCTCAACCAAGACTATTAAAGTGTGGCCTCCGCTTACAACAAGACCGAGGAAGGGATAAGAAGGTTCAGAACCGATAAAGGGGGAAAAGAGGTGAGCCTCTATGTGGTGAACTGCCTTAAAGGGAACTTTCAAGTTGTAGGAAATTCCCTTAGCAAAGGTTAAACCAACTAAAAGAGCAGGAAGGAGTCCCGGCCTGTTGGTAGCACAAACCAACCTTAAGTCAGAGGGAGAAACTTGAGCAACCTTTAAAGCTTCAAGGAACACCAAATCAATGTTCTCTGCGTGCTTCCTTGCGGCTATTTCAGGAACTACCCCTCCAAACTCCCTGTGAAACTCGTATTGGGAGGAGACTATGTTTGAGAGAACCTTGTTTGAGGATGCGTCGTAAACGGCAATAGAAGTATCATCGCAGGAGGTATCAACCCCTAAAACAATCAACTACTCCTCCACAACGTCAAAGTAGATTTCCGGTCTTCTTCCCAGTCTCTCTTCAAAAGAGGAGGCAACCTCAATCACTTTGTCGGCAACCTCTCTCTTTACCTTCTGAGTGCTTTTAGACACGAAAACCTTTAAACAAGCGTCAATAAATATCTCGCAAACGGGAACTACTTCAACCCTCTTTACAAAGGGGAGCTCTGAGAGCTCCCTTACCGTAGCTTCAACAAAGTCTGTTTCCTTCAACTTTTGCTCCTTTTCAAGATTAAAATCTGGTTTCTCAAAGTCTTAACGGCTCTGTTAAAGAGCTCCCTCAAGTCTTGGTATTCCTCAACGGGAACAATCCTCTTATTTAAAACCATCTTAAAGCTTAAAGTAATCCTCTTTCCAACCTCTTCCCACCTTAAATTCAGAGAGCCTACCCTGTTTTTAAAAGAGAAGTCCTCAGGCTTTAAGTAAAGGGTATAACCTTTAGGAATTTCAACGCTAGAGGTAATCTCTTTTTCCATCTTATACCCAACAACAAAGGGATACTTCCTCTCCTTTGGAGCAACTAAAGAAATGAGCCTTGAAAAGTCGGGAGAGGGAAACTTTGCCAAAAGAAAGTGGGAAGTTAAAGTTGAGTATGAAAGGTCCTTTCCTTCTATCTGAAGGTCAACGTAGGGCACGCTAAGGTCTTTAAAGTTAGAAAGCTTATAACCTTCAACGTCAAATCCCGGTGAAACCCTAGAAGCAAGCTCGTAAATGTGCTTTTCAATCTGAGAGGGAGTCAAGTTAAAGAGCCTTGCTCTTTCTATTACTCCGTAAATTCCCGTATAGTGAAACTTAAAGGAACCGGAAAGGGCTCCAAACTCCCCGATTTTAAAGGCACCTGAAAAGTCCTCCTGATTGGAAGAGGGAGGGTAAATTGGAGTCTCTTGAAGTCTTCCTGATTCCTTTTTAAGGTCAACCACCAAAGAGTGTCTCCCCTGGTCTGAAGGGGGAAGGTAGCCAAAGGGAACAAAGTCTGAGGTAGTATCCATAAAAAGCAATTTACCTTTAACCTTTACTGCGGCAATTTCGTGATTAAAAGCAGTAGGCATAGGCATTTGAGGGTCTGCATCTGCTTTAGAAAGGGTAGGAATTAAAACCGGATAGCCCTTTACTCCTATAACTTTAAGCATTGAAATTAAGAGCGTAGCGTGGTCTTTACAATCTCCGTACCTGTTTCTAAGTATCTCTCCGGCCTTATGGGGTTTATAACCGTTAATCCCAAACTCCATTCCAACATACCTTATGTTCTGGGAAACGAAGTTGTAAATTGCCCTTATCTTGTCCTCTAAAGTTTTCTTCCCTTTAATCACCTTTAAGGTAGTCTCTTTTACCAAAGAGTCAGGCTCTACTGCCTCCCTTGCCAACTCAGAGTACCACTTGGCAACCTCATTCCAGCTCTTTATTGAGCTAACGGCCACCTTCTTTGCAACCTCTCCAAAGGGAGGCATGTTATTCTCTTTTTCTAAGGGAGGAACATCTTTTAAAGTCCAAGTTAAAACTTCGTACTTACCCTTGTAGGAGACTTTAGGTTTAGACTCTAAAGGGCTCATATTGTAAGTTTTAAACTTAAAGTAAGAGTCCTTTGGAACTAAAACGGTAAAAGTAGCTTCTTTTACGGGATAAAAGTCCTGAAAGTAGTTTGTCTCCCAGAAGTTGTTTTTCATGTAAGGTTTAAAGGTCGTAAGCTTGTAAGCGTATTTAATAACGGCCCCTTTTGAAACGGCAGGCATTGAAATGGTCTGATACTTTAAATCAGAATAGATAGGAGCTTCTGAAACAAAAGGAGGATAGACAATGTTAAAAGCCTCCTTGGAAGGCTTTATTACCTTGCCTCCTTTAGTTATAGTGTAGGCGTAGAGAACCTTTAACCTCTGATGCTCAGTTGAGAAAGGTATAACTATTTCTCCAAAGTCCCTAATACCCCTTTTACCGGTTATCTTTACCGCCTTCTCCTCGTAAAAGACTTCCCTGCCGTCAGGGTAGAACTTAACCTTGCACCTGTCGTAAAGGATAAGAGCTCCCAAGTCCTTAGAAAACGCCGAAATGGGAAACAGTAAGATTAGGAACAAAAAGAAAAGAGCTCTCACTTTCACCTCCTTTTAAAAGTCTTGTCTCGTGTAATATAATTAAAGAGAAAGGTCTTTGAAAAGAGAATAGGTTTGCGGCAAAGTGTTAGGGATACCTAAAAGCTCAAAATTTCCTTTAGGTATTACTAAAAGTTTAAATTAAGAAACTTTGCATTTTGTATAAGTTATTGAACTTAAAGGTTTCCAGCTGAAAGTCTTGAAACGCCCTAAAAAGTGGAAGGGATTGCGACTTGTACTATATCACTTATGTACACATTATAGTTATCTACTTGAAACGCCCTAAAAAGTGGAAGGGATTGCGACATATGTGAAATGCACCTGCAGCGATAAACAGTATATCTTGAAACGCCCTAAAAAGTGGAAGGGATTGCGACATATGTGAAATGCACCTGCAGCGATAAACAGTATATCTTGAAACGCCCTAAAAAGTGGAAGGGATTGCGACATATGTGAAATGCACCTGCAGCGATAAACAGTATATCTTGAAACGCCCTAAAAAGTGGAAGGGATTGCGACATATGTGAAATGCACCTGCAG
>JALSNF010000010.1 GCA_026987115.1 Desulfurobacteriaceae bacterium | reverse complement strand
TTGGCCGTATTCAAAAGTTAAAGACCTGCAATCCTTAATTAAATATTAGCAAATTCTGATAATGGTAGTCAAGTGTCGGGAACCTTGATTAAGAGTTTTATAAAGTTCTAATTAACCTGAAGTTAGACCTTGTAAAACTTTAGCTTGAAGGTTCTTGGCTTTAATTTTGATTCCCGACTTTTAAGATGTCGTCAAAGAGGGAGACCAAAATAGGAACGAAGAATAGAGTCATAAATGTTCCTATTAGTAGGCCTCCTATGGCTACAACTGCTAACGGAGCGAGTCTTTCAAGCCCTAGTGCCCAGCCTAAAGCTATGGGAATCATTCCAACAGCTGTTCCAAAAGCCGTCATGAGAACCGGACGGGTTCTCAACCTTACGGAATTGAGTATTGAGGAGTATTTGTCCTCTCCTCTTTCCCTTGCCCACTTAATAAAGTCTATAAGTAAGATTGAGTTTTTGACTATTATCCCGGCAAGGAGAATCATTCCCATAAAGGAAGGCATACATTGAGGTTTGTCGGCAATAAGCATAGAGAAGGCAGCGCCTATTAAGGCAAGTGGAATTGCGGCGAGTATTGATATTGGGTAAGTGAAGGATTCAAAAGCGGGAACCAAGGAAAAGTAAAGTATGATTATTCCGATTGCGAGGGCTTTTATTAGCCTTGAGAAGCTTTCTTTCATCTGTTTTATCTCCCCTTCGTGGGAAATTCCGTATCCTTGAGGTAGTTTTAGTTTCTTTTCCAGCCTGTTTACCTGCATTTGGAGGAAGCTTGTAGGGGCCGTTGACCTATATCCGTAAACGTCAACCGTGTTAAGTAGGTCTTGGTGGGTTATCTTGCTGGGAACTAAGGAGGAGGAGACTTTAACGAAGTAGGAAAGGGGGATAGCTCCCTTTTTGGTAGGAATGGGAATCAGAGAGAGCTCCTTAACGAATTCCCTTTGGCTTCTAGGAAGTACTACTTTTATGACAATTCCGTTTTCTCCCGGAACTGTAAAGAGGGAAGCGGGAGCTCCCTTTATAAACTTCCCTACATAGCTAACTATTTCGTAAGGGGTAAGGCCGTAAAGTGAAGCCTTCTCTTGGTCAACTTTTACTGTAAGTTCTTTCTTGTCGTAGTACCAACTTCTTGATATCCCGGTTATACCTTTTACTTTCTTCAACTCCCTTGAAAGCTCTTTGGCTAAAGAGTCAAGAATTCTATTGTCTCTTCCGTAAATCATCTCGTCAACTGTGGCCTTTATTGAGGAAAGGGGAGTTGCTCCAAAGTCCATAACAGTTATGTATCTTAAACCGGGAACCTGTGAGAACTTCTCCCTTAACTTCTTCTCTATTTCCCATATGCTCTCTTTCCTGTGAAATCTGTCAACAAATTGAATCTTCATCTCTATCTGTTGGGGAGTTCTTCCGCTCCCGAAGGAAAGGACTCCCGGTTCTGAGCCTATCGTTGAGGAAACCCTTATAACTCCCGGAAAGGTGTAGAGTATTCTTTCAAGTTTGGTTAATGTCTTTTCCGTTTTTTCAAGGGAGGTGTTAGAGTCTGTCTCTGCTCTAACTATTACTATCCCGGTGTCCATTGGAGGCATTAAGTCTCTACCTATAACTGGAATAACGTTCTTTACGGTAATTACGAAAAGGGCAAAACCTAGAAGGACAACTATTACCTTAAGGAGAGGCCTTTTTAGGAAGGGTTTAGAGAGGCTAACGTAAAAGTCCCTTAACCTGTAAACTATGGCCTTTATGAAGTAATCGTAAATTTTCCTCTCAAGGAAGTTTTTCTCGGGGGTTTTCTTAAGAATTTTAGGTGCTAAAATCGGGATTACCGTTATTGCCACTACGTATGAGACTATAAGGGCGATTATTAAGGTAAGGGAAAGAGGCCTTAAGATGTGCTGAACGTATCCTCCCACAAAGGCTATTGGGAGAAGCATAAAAACCGTCGTGTAAGTTCCACTTAAAACCGCAAGCATTACCTCCTTTGTTCCGTCAACTACAGCTTGGTTTATCTCCTTTTTAAGTTCAAAGTAGTGCCTTTCTATGTTCTCTAAAACTACAACTGCGTCGTCTGTAAGCATCCCAAGGGCGAGTATTATTGCCGTGAGGGTGACTATGTTAAAGTTAAACCCTAAAAGCCACATTAAGCCTATGGTTATTAGGTAGGTTATGGGTATTGAGAAAAATGAGACTATGAGCATTCTAAGGTTTGCAAGGAAGAGGAAGATTACTAAAAGTGTCATTATTACTGCGTCTCTTAAAGACTCAAGCATGTTTTTGTTTGAGAGCTCTATTAACCACTTCTGAGTGTCTGCAACTTCAAATTTAAGTTGAGGAAATTCCTTTTTTAACTTTGGTAGGTAAGACATAACGGACTTTATAGTTGGTAGTTCGTAGCCGTGAATTGAACGGAGGATAGAGATACCTATTGCTCTCTTTCCGTTTCCGTGGTAAGCAGAGAGGTTGTCGGCGTGTCCCCACTTTACCTTTGCAATGTCCTTTACTTTTACTCCCGGTTTTACCGTTATGTTTTTTATCTCTTCTATCCTTTCTGCTTCTCCTTTAAGTTTTAATACGACCATTCCCTCTTTGTTTATGAGGAAACCTACGGGAGCGTTAAGGTTTGACTGGTTAATCGCCTTTACGAGCTGGTTAAGGTTCACTTTAAGCGCCGCCATTTTTAAGTAGTCAGGCTCTATCTCAATTTCCCTTTTAAAGCCTCCGAACACTTCAACGTCTGAAACGTTTGGAAGGGAAAGGAGCCTGTCTTTTATCTCGTTTTCTGCAAGCTCCCTAACTTGAGAGAGGCTAAGGTGAGAGCCCTTTTTGGGATAGACTGCTAAAACCATAACTGGCCTTGTAGCGTCTGTTATCTTGTAGATTCTCGGCTGTAAAATCCCTTTGGGGAGTATAGAAGCTACTTTTGAAAGTTCAGCTGAAACGTCAGTTGCCGCTTCTTCAATTCCTTTTGAGTACTTAAACTCTGCAACTACTACCGATACTTCGTCTTTAGAGGTTGAGCGAACCAGTCTAACTCCGTCTATAGTTTTTAGTCTCTCTTCAATGGGGCGGGTTATCTTAGAGGCAACGTCCTCTGCGGAAGCTCCGGGATATATCGTTATAACTGCAACCTGAGGCCTGTTTGCGTCTGGAAAGAACTTCCTAGGGATTTTTATAAAACCTATTATCCCCATAACTGAGAAGAACAGAATAACCGAGATAACAAAGTAGGGTTTTTTTAGATACCACTCAACAAGTCTATCCATTAAAGGCCTCCGCAGGAACGGCTTTCCTTAACTGGAATAGCTGAAGTAGTTTGCTTTCCCTTCCAACTGCTACTTTATCTCCTACTTTTAAGTTCCCTTTTACTACTGCTTTTGTAGTTCCTTCCTTTACCACCTTTACTTTTACCGGAATTAAGTTCTGACCTTTAAACTTTAAAACGAAGTCTCCGTCTTTGGTGTGAAGTATGGAGTAAATGGGAACTACGAGCCCTTTTGCCTTCTTTGAAGGGAGCTCCACCTTAACAAGCTGGTTTGGTATTAATTTTGAGTTTGGTTTTAGCTTCACTTCAACTACCGCCAAGGAGCTTTTGGCATCTGCAGCAGGATATATTTTCTCTAAGGTTCCCTGAGGTTTCCCGTTTACCTTGACCTCTCCTTTAAGGGAAAGCTCTTTAACTATTTGAGGGGGAACTTTTACTAAAACCCTCATTCCCTCTTGAGGGTAAAACACTTTCATTATAGGTTTCCCGGGAAAGGCTACGCTTCCCGGGTACTCCAAAACGAAGGCCACTACTCCGTCTTTTACTGCCCTTATCTTGGTGTATTTTAGGGAGCTCTTTAAGGAGTTTGCTTTTTCTTTAAGGCTCTTTACGGCAAGTTTTAACTCTCTAATTTTCGCTTTTAGTTCCTCAACTTTTGCCTTTGCACTTTGGTAAAGGTTCTCTTTCTTCTCAACGGCCTCTTTTGGAACTGCTCCCCTTTTATAAAGGAAGAGCTCCCTTTCATACTCCCTTTTAGCGTTTTCTTTGGCTACTTCTGCCGCCTTTAGCTGAGCTTCTAAACCTTTAAGTAGAGCTCCCTTACCCTTAGCTGCTTCCTCAATAGACAAGATGGAGCTTCTAATCTCTGAGCTGTCTATTTCTGCTAAGACTTCTCCTTTCTTAAATCTCTCTCCTTCTCTCTTATTTACTTTAATTATTGTTCCGGCAACTTTTGTTGATATGTTTGCGTATTGGTAGGGAAGGACTTGTCCTACAAAGAGGAGCTTGTCTCCTACTTCCCCTTCCTTTACGACCCCGTACTCAACTGGAATCGGACTCTCCTTTAAGGGAGGGTAAGAGAGGAGAGCCTTTCTCCTCTTTTCAATTAAAATCTTACCTGCCACTATTCCTATCACTATAAGTATTGCAAAGAAAATAACTGCTCTTTTACTACTCATCTTTTGCCTCCAAGAGGGTAAAGAGCTCCTCCTTCTTTAAAAGCCAAAGGTAGTAAGATGAGCGGAGCTCCGCCTCTGTTAGGTACCTGTTTGACTTTGCAAGTAAGAGGTGGTCCATGTCCCCTTTCCCGCTTTTATACTTTAGTTCCTCTATCCTCTCTACTTCCTTTGCATACTCTAGAGCCTTTTTGTTTGCTCTTATCTCTCCTTCGGTTGCCTTTAGTTCAGAGTAAACACTTGCAAGCTCTCTAATTAACTCTTTCTCTTTCTCTTTGTACTTGTTAACCAGAGAAAGCTCTAACAACTTTTTCTCCCTTATCTCTAAACCTTTCCTTCCCGCAGTAAAAATTGGAAAGGAGAGGTTAACCGAGAGCTCCCCGAAAGCCTCGTTATCCCCTGTGTCAAATCCGTAGTTTCTGGCTAAAACCCCCTTAACTACTACTTTTGGGAAATATTTCCTTTCCGTTAGCTCCTCTTCTTTGCGGGCACTCTCAACTTCCTCCTTTAAACTTTTAAGCAGGCTGTTTCTCCTTAAAAGCTCCTTTTCTAACTCTTTTACGCTTTTATTAAAAGGTGAGTACTTAACTTCTACCGGTTCAACTTCGTCTATCTCTCTTCCTACTAGAGTCTCAAGGGCCCTTTTAAGGGCCTTTTCCTCTTCAATCACTTTTTTTAGGCTGGCTCTTGCCTTTTCTAAGGAGTAGTCAACCTTTAAAAGGTCAACCTTTGCAAACTTGCCTACTTTAACTCCGAAAGATACGTCCTCCTTTAACTTGCTAAGGCTCTTTAAGAGCTCCCTTAAAGCCTTTTCCCTCTCTTTAAGGGAGAGGTAGGTTAGATAAACGCTCTTAACGTTGAACTTTAATTCCCAAACCGTGGCTTCTTCTAAGCTTTTCAATATGTTTGCTTTTATGTTAACCAGTTCTGCTCTTTTCTTTAAAGTCCCTCCAAGCCACAGGGGAACCGTTATAGAGGCTCCGTAAACTGCCTTCTTACTGTTAAAGGGAGGAGGGTTGCTCGGTTTTGGGAGGTTTGAAAGGGGCATTAGTATGTAGTTCCTGTTAAAGGTTTGGTAATCTGCTATTAAAGAGAGCTCCCCGAACCTTTCCCTCTCTACTTTTGCCTTCTCCTTCTTTAAAGCTTCCTCTTTTAGAGCTAAAGCCTTAAGGGAGGGATAGTTCTTTAGCGTAAGCTTTACGGCTTCATTTAGAGTTATTGAGTGAGAGGTCGTTGGAAGAGAAAGTAGTAGAGTAAGAAGAATAGTTCCCTTTAAGCGTAAGTTTCCTGTTTTGTTCATTAGCATTTTCCTAAATTTATGTTCTATGATAAACATTATATATTTATCCTTGAATTGGGCAACTGGAGGGTTGATTTGGAGTATCTTAAGGTATCTCTTGTTTCTTTCTTCCTTTCCTTCCTTTTCTCTTTGGGTGGCTTAGGCTCGGCCGTTGCTCTAATTCCCGTTCTCGTCTTCTTAGGGATTCCCTTTTCCGTTGCAAGGCCTGCAGGTCTTTTTACTAACTTTGTTTCAACCTTTTCTGCTACGGTTCACAACTTAAAAGAAGGTCTTATAGACTTTAAGCTCTCTGTTCCTATGCTTCTCCTTGCCGTCGTTTTTGCCCCTTTAGGAGCTTACTCTTCAACTGTTATACCTGAAAAAGTTGTAGGGATAGCCTTTACCCTCTTCCTCTTTTTCGCCGGGGCTATGGTCTACCTGCCAAAGAGGGAGCTCTTTAACCTCGCCGGTAGTAAAACCTATCCCCTTTTCGTTGGAGCTCTCTCCGGTTTTATCTCAGGGCTCTTAGGTATAGGCGGAGGGGGCTTGATTTCGCCCTTAATGATAGTTGCAGGGTACGAGCCTAAGAAAGTTGTTCCCATCACCGCTTTCATAGTTGTTTTCTCTTCCCTTTCAGCTTTTCTTGCCTACTTAAAACTCGGCAAGGTTAACTGGGCCATTACCCTTTCTGCTGCAATTCCTGCCCTCTTTGCAGGGTATGCTGGAGCTCTCATAACCCACAGATACTTAAACTCATCCCAAGTAAAGAAACTTTTGGGTATTGTCTTTATAATATTAGGTATTAAGTTCTTAACAAAATTCCTTTAGGAGGTATGGAATGTCATTGTCTCAAAAGATTAGACAGATGAACTTCAACTGGCTTACCCAGAGCAACCACAAAATCTCCTTAGAAGCCTTTGTTGAAAAGTGGAAAGCAGGAGAAGCTTTAATACTTGACGTTAGAACAGAAGAGGAGACCAAGCTTTTTAACCTTGATGCCTTTGGAATCAGGATTCCCCTTCACCAGCTACCTGACAGGTTAAACGAAGTTCCAAAAGACAAGCTCGTTTGCACCCTTTGTCCTGGGAAAATAAGAGCTACCCTTGCTTACGCCCTTCTTCTAGAGGCTGGATTTGAAAACGTGAAAGTTTTAGCCTCTTCCCCTTCAGAGTTGGTTGACTACCTTAAGCCTGGAGTTGTTAAAAAACTTTTAGATTAAAACTTAAGGAGGGAGGGGAAGAAATGAATCAAAGAGTTAAACCTGAAGAGGTAATAAGGGATGTCTTTGAGACTAATAACTCCTTTGTTGAAAGTAGGGGAGAAGATTACTTTAAAAGCCACATAGAAGAGCAGAAGCCTTTAATAACCTTATTAACCTGTTCAGATTCAAGGGTTCAGCCTAACATCTTCTCAGAGGACATGATAGATAAGGTGTTTGTTATTAGGAACATAGGAAACCAGCTTGAGAACTCTTCAGGTTCGGTAGATTACGGTATTTTCCACCTTCAAACTCCCCTTTTCCTCGTCCTCGGCCACGTAAACTGTGGTGCCGTTAAGGCCTTTTTAAAGGGATATGCCGACGAGCCCGAGTCAATAAGGAGCGAGCTTGACCACCTTCACATTCCCCTCGGAAGGGCAAAGGGGGAAGACTTTAATCGTCTCTGGCTCTCTGCCGTTGAAGAGAACGTTCACTGGCAAGTTAGGATAGCCTTAGAGAGGTACGGGATACTCATAAGGCGGAACCTCTTGGCCGTTGTAGGGGCAGTTTACGACTTTGCCAACTATTACGGGAAAGGTTATGGGAGAATTGTTATAATCAATCTCAACGGAATCAAGTCAAGAGAGAAGATTTTAAGCCATCGGGCCCTCTCTCTCTTAAACGACTCCTTAAAGTTAAAAGTTGTTGTATGACTTTGAGGTCTGCTTTAAACCTTTTAAAGGAAGAGTGGCTCTTTTACCTTTCCCTTTTCCTTGCCCTTTCCTCTTCTCTTTTATTGTGGAGAGTTCCCCACATCTCTCTTACGGAAGTGAAAGTAATCTTTATTCTCTGGGTCTTCCTCGTTCTTATAGAGGCTCTGAAGAATTACGGTGTAGTTAACTTTGTAGCTGAGCGGATTTCTAAAGGAAAGTATTTAGGCCTGAAACTTATCCTCCTATCTGGTTTCCTTTCCCTGTTTATTACAAACGACGTTGCCCTTTTAACGGTAATTCCAATAACCCTATCCCTTCAACTGGAAGACTTGGAAAGGGTGATAATACTAGAGACTATCTCTGCAAACGGTATTTCTGCCCTCTCTCCGGTGGGCAATCCTCAAAACGTCTTTATCTACTTTAAGTACTCCCTGAATTTACCTAACTTTATTAAGGCTATTTTCCCTTTTTTCCTCTTGGTTTTACTCCTCTTAATTTTCCTTTCTCCTAAGTCTGGAAGGTCTCCCTTAAACTTTAAATTTGAAAGAGTCAACAAGGAGGGGTGGTTATTTTCTTTCCTCTTTTTAGTTTTCATACTCGTAGCCGTGAAAGTTTTGCCCCTTTGGCTTGGAGTTCTACCTTTAGGTTATGCCCTTTTAAAGGGGAGGCAATTTTTTAAGGTTGACTATTTCCTGCTTGGGACTTTCTTGTTTTTCTTTGCCTTTACCGACAACTTATCTTCTGCTTTTCACTTTCGGGAGCTTGGTTCTTTAAAGGTTTTCGTTTTAAGCTCCCTTTTAAGCCAAGTTATAAGCAACGTCCCTTCGGCCGTTCTCGTTTCAGAGTTTACCCACAAGTGGAGAGCTCTCCTTTGGGGAGTTAGCGTTGGAGGGTTTGGAACTTTGGTTGCTTCTCTGGCAAACCTCATAGCTTATAGGCTCTACAGAGGTGATAGTGTCTTCCTCCTTAAGTTTTTCCTCTACAACCTGCTCTTTTTCTTGTTAACTTTCATACTAGGACTATATTTTTTCATACGAGGCTTTCCTGGGTAAGGTTGACAAAACGGTTAATGAGAACTATTATTATTTACAGACACCCCCTATCCCCCTCCCTCCTCCCCATAAGTCTTAAAAGGGGCGCTCCCGAGGCGCCCCTTCTCTTTATTTATCGTTTGTTAGGTTTGACCTTAACTAAAAGCTCCCTTACAGGGTACTCTATTCCCTTTAAAGGCTTTAGAAAACCAAGGAGTATCTCTTTGAGTATTCCCCTTAAAAAGGGCTTCATAGGGACTTTCCTTCCGTTTACAAAGAGTAAAGCCTCTTCCTTTTCTCCTAAGATAAAGTTCTCTTCTATAAACTCTGCAACTACTTGGGGCTTGTTTATGGGGAAGTTCTTAACTCCTTTAAACTCGCAGTCTGAAACGACCCCAAGGAGGTTTTCAAGCTCCTTAAAGAGGGGAGGTTCTTTAAGCCCTTTCCTATAGACTTCAAACTTGGGAAGTGAAGATTTCTTAAAGCCCTCACATATTACAAGGTCAAACTCTCTAAACATTACTGAAGATAGGTATTCAGGTTCTATCTTTCCGAGCTCTCCGTAAAGGAGAGCTCCTTTTTCACTTAAAAGGCAAACTCCTTGAGCTCCTGCGTTTTTGTACTTGTGCGTGTCTTTTCCCGGAGTGTCTTTAAACTCTATCTCCTCTTTCGTTGACTTTATAACTCCTACTTTGTAGCCTTTCTCTTTTAACAGCTTAACGACCTGTGTGGCAAAAGAAGTTTTGCCGCTGTTGTGGTGTCCTACGAAAGTGATTACTGGAACCAATTAGCGCCTCCTGGAGGTAATTTTAAAACCTTTAAATTATAATTAACTTTTAATGATGTAGGGGGACAGGTTTGAGTAGGTATTACATAGACTACGAGGAAGCTTTAAATCTTATAAAGAAAGAGGTTTTCCTTCTTGAGAGCGAAGAGGTTAGCCTTGAAAGTTGTCTCTTTAGAGTCCTTAGGGAAGATTTAGTGGCCTCTTTTGATAATCCACAAACTGAAGTCTCTGCAATGGACGGCTACGCCTTAAGTTTTACTTCCCTTGAAAGTGGAAAAGACATAAGGGTGGTTGGAGAGGGGGTTGCAGGAGAGCTCCCCCTTAAACCCCTTAAAGAGGGAGAGGCTATAAAGATATTTACTGGAGCTCCCCTCCCAAAAGGGGCAGATACGGTTGTTCCGGTTGAAATTGCACAAGTTGACCAAGGCTTTTTAAAGGTTAAAGGAAAAGTTAAAAAGGGAGCAAACGTAAGGCCTAGGGGAGAGGACTATAAAAAGGGAGAGGTTATCCTTGACAAGGGAACCCTTATAACCCCTTCAGAGATAGGGATAATAGCTTCGCTTAACCGTAAAAAGGTTAAAGTTTCTAAAAGACCTAAGGTTGGCGTCGTTATAACTGGCAAAGAGGTTGTTGAGCCCGGAAGCCCTTTAACTTCACCGGCTCAAGTTGTAAACGCCAATGCCTACACTCTCATTGGGTTAATAAAAGAGGCCGGAGGTGAGCCTAACTACTACGGTATAGTTGACGACGACTACGGGGAGACTCTTAAAGCAGTTGATAAGGCATTAAAGGAAAACGACCTTGTTATAACCACCGGAGGGATTTCTGTAGGAGATTACGACTTTGTAAAAGAAGTGGTAAAGGAATTAGAGGTAGAGCCCCTTTTCTACAAGGTAAAGGTAAAGCCCGGAAAGCCCGTCTTTTTCGGTAAGAGAGGTAAAAAATACCTCTTTGGACTTCCGGGGTTTCCCGTCTCTGTTTTCGTGAGCTTTAACGTCTTTGTCTATCCCTTTCTACGCTCCCTTCAGGGAGCCAAAGAGAGATTTAGAAAGACCTTTACGGCGTTTTTAAAGGAGGAGTTTAGAAGGAAAAAGGCAGACAGGCTAGAGTTCGTTAGGGTCTCGTGCCACTTTAATAAGGAAAAAGGAGTTTTTGAGGTCGTGCCTTTAAAGAACCAGAGCTCCGGCTCCCTCTCTACCTTAAAGGGCTCTGTTTTCTTAATGCCGATTAAGATAGGGATTAAAGCCCTTCCTCAGGGAAGTAAAGTTGAAGTAATAAAGGTTAAACCCTTTGTTTAGGGAGCTCCCTTATGAAAAAAGTCCTTCTTGGCTTTAGCGGAGGAGTTGACAGCTTCTTTTCTGCCTTCCTTTTAAAGGAGAAAGGCTTTAAAGTTGACCTTGTTTTCTTTAAGCTTTTAAGCGAAGCTAACTTAGAGAAACCCAAAAAGGCAGCGGAGCTCTTAAACCTTCCCTTAACGATTATAGACCTAAGGAAAGAGTTTAAAGAGCTTGTAATTGACTACTTTGTCTCATACTACAAAGAAGGTCTTACTCCAAACCCTTGTGCAGTTTGCAATAGGGAAGTAAAGTTAAAATTCCTCTATCGCTTAAAGGAAGAGCTCTCCTACGACTTTATAGCTACGGGCCACTACGCAAGGGCCCTTTACGACGAAAGGTTAAAAAGAGTAGTAATAAAGAGGGGAAAAGACCCTAAAAAGGAGCAGTCTTACTTTTTAAGCCTCGTAGAGGCTAAAGTGATTCAGAGTCTAATTTTGCCTTTGGGAGAATTTACGAAAGAGGAAGTCGTTAAAAGGGCTAGGGAATTGGGATATCCCTTTAAAGGAGAAAGTCAGGATATCTGCTTTATACCTGATGGAGAATACTCAGAGTTCTTAAGGAAATTTATAACTCCTAAACCGGGAGACTTTAAACTAAGAAACGGAACAGTTTTAGGAAAGCACAAAGGCATAATCTACTACACGATAGGTCAAAGGCGAGGGCTTGGAATACCCTACAAGCACCCCCTCTACGTTGTTGAGTTAAGACCCAAAGAGAACGAAATAATCCTTGGAAGTAAAGAGGAGGTAAAAAAGGACTCCTTTTGCCTGTGGAAAGTGAACTGGCAGGTTTTCCCTAAAGAGCTAAAAGGAAGAGAGATTGAAGCTCAGGTTAGGTATAGGTCTTCCCCTGTGAAGGTTGAAGAATTAAGGTATTTTAATTCTTGCATTTATTGTGTAAAATTAGCGGCGAAAGTTGAAGCTCCAACTCCCGGGCAGGTCTGTGCCTTTTATAGTGGAGACTTGCTCTTGGGAGGAGGGGAAATCACAAGGAAGGAGCCGACAGATGACAGAGAGCATAGTATCAATAGACTGGACTCTTGTAGTTCAAGCGGTTAACTTCCTCGTCTTTATGTACCTTATTAACAAGTTCCTCTTTCAGCCCCTTTTAAGTCTTATGGAAGAAAGAGAAGCGGAGTTGAGGGGTATCTACTCTGAGGCTGAAGCCTTGAGGGAGAAAGCTAACTCTATCCTTAAGGAGGTTGAGGAGCTCCTTAACAAGGCTAAAGAAGAGGCAAAAACCAAAATAGACGCTGCCGTAAAGGAAGCAAGGGAAGAGAGAGAAAGGATAATCTCTGAAGCCCAAAGGCTTGCCTCCCAAAAAGTTGAAAAGGCGAAAGGTGAAATTTGGAAGTCCTTTGAAGAGGAGAAGGAAAAGCTTGAAAGGGAGGCAGAGAAGATAGCCCAAGAGATAGTTAAGAAAATCTTAGGAAAGGCTGCTTAGGGGGGACTATGGAGCACGGAGGACACCTTCTTTTCTGGAAAACCGTAAATACTATTATCCTTTTTGCGCTTCTTTACTGGCTCCTTAAAAAGCCCGTCTCAAACTTCATATCAAACGGCATTGAGTCTATCGTCAACAAGTTTGAAAAGGCAAAAGAGGAAAAAGAGGAAGCCTTAAACCTCCTTAAGGAAGCCGAAAAGAGAGCTCAAGAGGCTAAAGAGGAGGCACAGAAGATAGTTTCCTACGCTGAAGAAGTGGCAAAAAGGGAGAAGGAACAGATAATTAGCGAGGCAAAGCAAACTGCCGAAAGGATACTTAAAATGGCAGACGAGGAGATAGAGAAGGAAACTTACAAGGCTAAAGAAGAGCTTAAGAAGTTTGCGGCTGAGAAGGCCGTTGAGCTTGCCCAGTCAAAGATAAAGGCGTCTATTACTCCTGAACTTAACAAAAAGCTAATTGAATCAAGTCTTGAAAAGCTTTAGGAGGGGTCAACTAAATGAGACTGGAAGTTAGGATTGCCAGAAGGTACGCAAAGGCTCTGGCGGAGGTTTTACCTGACGAAAAGTTGGAGAAAGTTTTAAAGGAGATAGAGGAGCTTCTTAAAGTTTTTGATGAAAAAGCTTTAAGGTACTTTAAGAGTCCGGTAGTCCCAACTGAAAAGAAGAGAGCTCTCCTTGAGGAGGTTTTAAAAAACTTTAAAATTTCAGACGAGCTTAGGAAAGTTCTCTTTTTAATGGTTGACAGGAACAGGTTAGGCCTTTTAAGGGAGTTTAAGGAAGAGTTTGAAAACTTCGTAAACCAAAGGTTAGGAATCGTTAAGGCTGAAATTACAAGTGCTACTGAGCTTGACCAGGAAGTTTTGGGGAAAATAAAGTCTAAGATTGAAGAGCTCTTTGGCAAAAAGGCCGAGATAACTTTAAAAGTTGACCCCTCCATAATCGGCGGTTTTATAGTAAAGGTTTCAGATAAAGTCCTTGACGCTTCCATAAAAACTCAGCTTGATAACCTAAAGAAAACCTTGGCAGATTAACATAAAAACGGATAGCGAGGTGGGAAAATGCAGTTGAGGGCAGAGGAAATCTCAGAACTGATAAGGAAACAGATTGAAGAGTTTGAAGCGTCTGTAAACCTTGACGAAACGGGAATAGTTATCAAGGTCGGAGACGGGGTAGCCAGAGTTTACGGCCTTGAAAACGTTGAGTTTGGCGAGGTAGTAGAGTTTGAAGACGGAACAGAGGGAGTTGCCTTTAACCTTGAAGAGGACAACGTAGGTGTCGTCCTTTTAGGTGAAGGAAAAGGGATTGTAGAAGGCGGTAAGGCAAAGAGAACGGGAAGAATCCTTGACATGCCCGTTGGAGACGGTCTAATAGGGAGGGTTCTTGACCCCCTTGGAAACCCCATTGACGGTAAAGGGGACATTGACTTTGTTGAAAGGAGGGCCGTTGAGCGTATAGCTCCCGGCATCATTACGAGGAAACCTGTTCACGAGCCCCTACAGACTGGAATCAAGGCCATAGACGCACTAATTCCTATTGGTAGGGGACAGAGGGAGCTTATTATCGGAGATAGACAAACCGGTAAGACTACAATTGCCATAGACACAATCTTAAACCAGAAAAGAGAAGGGGTTATCTGCGTTTACTGTGCCGTAGGCCAAAAGCGTTCCACAGTTGCCCAGACAATCCAGCTCCTTAAAGAGCTTGGGGCTATGGAATACACCATAGTTATTTCGGCTACTGCCTCTGAGCCTGCAGCACTTCAATACCTTGCTCCTTACGCAGCTTGTACCGTTGCCGAATACTTTAGGGATACTGGAAGGGCAGCTTTAATTATCTACGACGACCTATCTAAGCAAGCCGTTGCTTACCGTGAAATGTCCCTCCTTTTAAGGCGTCCTCCAGGCCGTGAAGCCTACCCGGGAGACGTTTTCTACCTTCACTCAAGGCTTTTAGAGAGAGCTGCTAAGCTCAACGACGAACTGGGAGCAGGTTCTCTAACTGCACTTCCGATAGTTGAGACAAAGGCAGGAGACATCTCAGCTTACATCCCAACAAACGTTATCTCAATTACCGACGGTCAGATATTCCTTGAAACTGACCTCTTCTACAAAGGTCAAAGGCCGGCCATCAACGTAGGTCTTTCAGTTTCAAGGGTTGGTGGTGCTGCTCAAATTAAGGCGATGAAGCAGGTTGCAGGTAAGTTAAGGCTTGAACTTGCAAGGTATAGGGAACTTGAAGCTTTTGCCCAGTTTGCTTCAGACCTTGACCCTGCAACAAGGGCTCAGCTTGAAAGGGGTAGAAGGCTTATGGAGCTCCTTAAACAGCCTCCCCACAAGCCTATTCCCGTAGAAAAACAGATAGTTGCCTTCTTTGCTGCTATTAACGGCTACCTTGACGACATTCCCGTAGAAGCCGTTACAAAGTTTGAGTGGGAGCTCTACGCCTTTATGGACGCCAAGCACCCAGATGTCCTTAAAGAGATACTTGATAAGAAAAAGTTAGATGACGAGCTTACAGAGAAGCTCCACAAGGCCATCAAGGAGTTTAAGGCCACCTTTACCCCTTAAGAGAGGTAGAAAATGCCGGGAATGAGAGAGATTAAAGCTAAGATAAAGAGCTTGAAAGGAACCAAGCGGATAACTGCCGCAATGAAGGCGGTTTCCGCTGCAAAGCTAAGGAAAGCCCAAGAAGAGCTCTTTAACGTTAGACCTTATGCAGAGGTTATGAAGGGAATCGCTAAAGGGCTTTACTTAAGAGAAAACTCGGCGATTCATTCTATATTCAAAGTAAGGCCTGTAAAGAGGATAGAGCTTGTTGTAATCTCTTCTGATAAAGGCCTCTGTGGAGCTTTTAACGCTAACATAATAAGGAGAGTTAACAAGTTCGCCTCTGAGAAGGCCAAAGAGGGGATAGAGATAAGCTTAACTACCGTTGGAAATAAGGCAAGTCAGTTCTTTACCAAGTACTCCCAACTTCACGTTAGAAAAGAGGTAAGGGACATCTTTAGGAGGATAGGCCTTCCTCTTGCAAACGAAATAGCTTACGACCTCTACTTAGGTTATCTTTCAGAATACTTTGACGAAGTTTACTTGGTATATAACAAGTTCTTTAACGCTTTAAGGCAGGAAGTAGTTTTTGAAAAGATAATGCCCTTGACCGTTGAAGTTGAGGAAGGAGCTCCCGTTGCCGAATATACGGTAGGGCCTGACGAAAAGGTAATAGAAGAGGCAGTTAAAGCTTACGTCTCTGCAGTTGTCCTTAGGGCCCTTAAAGAGTCTGAGACCTCAGAACACGCAGCTCGCATGACTGCGATGGACAACGCCACAAAGAACGCAGAAGACCTAATAAGGAAACTTACAATCTCCTTTAACAAGGCAAGGCAGGCTGCTATTACTAAGGAACTTATTGAGATTACAACAGCTATTGAGGCAATGAAATAAGTTGGGAGGATAGATATGGCCGAGCACAAAGGAAAGATAGTTCAGATAGTAGGTCCCGTTATAGATGTTGAGTTTCCAGACGGGAAACTCCCTGAAATCTACCACGCCTTAAAAGTTCCCAACGTTAAGCAGATTACTTGGGACGGTAAGATTGAAGAGGGAGACTTAATGCTTGAAGTTCACCAGCACCTTGGCGAAAACAGGGTAAGGTGCGTTGCCTTCGGGGCCACGGAAGGCCTAAAAAGGGGAATGGAAGTTATTGACACCGGAGACTACTTAAAGGTTCCTGTTGGCCACGCTACCAGAGGTAGGATATTTAACGTTGTAGGTAAGCCTATTGACGGTCAAGGTCCTGTAGAGACAGAAGAGTACTGGCCCATTCACAGACCCGCTCCTCCCCTAACAGAGCAGAAAACCGTAGCCGAAATCTTTGAAACTGGTATAAAGGTAATTGACCTTCTTGAGCCTTACGCAAAAGGTGGAAAGACAGGTCTATTTGGCGGTGCAGGAGTTGGTAAAACAGTTCTCCTTATGGAGCTAATCCACAACGTTGCCATGAAACACGGCGGCTTTTCAGTTTTCGCCGGAGTTGGAGAGAGGACGAGAGAAGGTACAGACCTCTGGCTTGAAATGAAGGAGTCTGGAGTTTTAGAGAACACAGTCTTAGTTTACGGTCAGATGAACGAGCCTCCCGGAAACAGGTGGCGCGTTGCTATGACGGGAGTTACTATGGCCGAATACTTCAGGGACGTTGAAGGCCGTGATATGATGTTCTTCGTTGACAACATGTTCCGTTTTATTCAGGCTGGTTCTGAGGTTTCGGCTCTCTTAGGAAGGATTCCTTCTGAGGTTGGTTATCAGCCTACCCTTGCTACCGAAGTTGGAGCGATTCAGGAGCGTATTACTTCAACTACTAAAGGTTCTATTACTTCCGTTCAGGCAATTTACGTTCCAGCTGACGACTTTACAGACCCAGCTCCCTTTACACTTTTTGCTCACTTAGACGCTACAACTGTTCTCTCAAGGGCCCTTGCAGAGCAAGGTATCTACCCAGCAGTTGACCCCCTTGAGTCAACCTCCCGTATGCTTGACCCTCACATAGTAGGAGAAAGGCACTACAAGGTTGCAAGGGAAGTTCAAAGATATCTTCAAAGGTACAAAGAGCTCTTAGAGATAATTGCAATTCTCGGTATGGAAGAGCTCAGTGAAGAAGATAAAATGGTAGTTCACAGGGCAAGGAGAATTCAGCTCTTCTTAACTCAGCCTTTCCACGTTGCAGAGGTCTTTACGGGAATGCCAGGTAAGTACGTAAGCATAGAGGATACTATTAAGGGCTTTGAGATGATTGTTAACGGTGAGCTTGACCACCTTCCAGAGCAGGCTTTCTACATGGTTGGAACCATTGAAGAGGCGATTGAGAAAGGCGAGAAGCTTATGAAGGAAGCTAAGAAATAGGGGAGATAGCTAATGGCTACTGTAAGAGGTATTCCTTCGGTTATGAAGTTGCAACTTGCCTCTGCTACCGGCAAGCATTACGAGCTTGAAGTGAAAGAGGTTTACATTGAGACTGAAGACGGAGATTTGGGAGTTCTCCCTGGCCACCAGCCGGAGCTCTACTCAATAGGCGCAGGCTACGTTATCTGTAAGACGACCGGCGGTGAGGAGGTTAGAAAGCTCCTATATTCAGGCTTTGTTCAAATAGAACCGGAAGTTGTAAGGATAGGGGTTCAGGAAAT
>JALSNF010000009.1 GCA_026987115.1 Desulfurobacteriaceae bacterium | reverse complement strand
AGCTTACTCCAGTTCTTACCGTCTTCGCTAACGAGGACTACTACATTACCTGAAACTTTAGTTGGGTCATACTTAACGGTAAAGGTAATAGGCTCATTAAAGGAATCAGTTTTACTCGTAATGTCAAGTATCTCGGTTGCAAGAGTAGGAGAAGCAATACCTAAGCTTTTAGCAGCGTTGAGAGCTCCCTCCTCAACGGTAGAGTCCTCTACTTTTTCAATCTTAAGTGAAGTTGGAACATCAACAGCTCCGGCAGGCACGCTTACCTTCACCTCATCAGAAACCGGCCCTTCAACCTTGCCGTCAGGAGCTACTATGTAATAAGCAACATACTCCTTACTCTCAACGGGAGCAGAAGTAAACTTGGCCATAGCACCTTGAGTAATAACTATCTTTCCGTCCTTAACCTGAGCACCGTCTGGAACTTTCCAGAACCCGGCAGCCTTAGACTCTGCAACCGCCTCAGGAGGTAAAGCTATTGGAGCTAAGGTTATCTCCCTACCTGCACTTTCATCTCCGCTCCAAACTGCGGGGCTCAACCTGTTTTTACTCTCATCTAGGCTGTGGCAAGCATCACAAGAGAGGGGTCCTTCTTTTTGAGCTCCTAAAGAGAACTCCTTAGGGAGGACTCCGTGGTCAACCCCAAAAGGCGCCATTGCAAAGAGGATTACAGGGTCGTGAGGGTGGTTAGGGTCTTCAGCGTCAAGGACTTGCTTAAGAGCCTCTTTCATAGCTTCATACTCTTGGTCTGTGTTTATCTCAGGGAAGCCGTCGCCGTTGTCATCATCTATGTAGTTGGGAAGACCTCCAGGATTGCCCTTCAACCAGTGAATCTTATAGGCGAGCTTATGGGTGTTAGGGTCAATGGTTATTCCTGGAACGCTCTTTTCGGGGTCTTCCGGGTCAACGGTTGAGCGGCCTAAAGGTTTACCATTTGAATCGTAGGCAACTCCATCAATGGCCATGTTTATCTCTCTAATAAAGAGAACCCTACCTGTTTTAGCGTCAACCCAAGTTGCAACCTGAATCGGGTTTATAAGACCTGCCTTTACAACATCCTCACCGTTATCCCCAATTGTGTGTCTCCTAATAATTACGGGAGCCCACCTCCAAGGAAAGCCCGTTTTTATCTCCCAGTTTCCAAACATAGGATTTCCAACCCTCATTAACGCTCTATTAGGGTCCATGTCAATCTGGAAGATTGAGGTAACAACGTCATTACCGTTGTCGTCAGTTTGAGCTATTACGTAGGAGTAGTTAATCCCGTAGGTGGGAGTTGGAGAGAAGGCAGGTATTGCCCACTCTGGCGGGAACTGCTCCCCAACAAGTTGGTTGTTGTCAAGTTTAAAGTCCTTAAGTCTGTTGTCAAACTGGTTAGAGTACCCCATAGTGTCGTCAAAGAACCTAAAGCTCCAGTAGGTCTTGTAAGGAATGTGGCAGACTTGACACATTATTGAAGATATGTGGACACTAGCAGCAGGTCCAAACCAAGCACTGTGGTGCTCGGCAGCAGCTTTGTCTGAGCCCCAGTGGCACTTCTCGCAAGTTTGAGGAGAGGGGTTGTAGTCAAGGGCAGGCATAACTTCTCCGGCAGGGTCGTTTCCTTTTAAGAAGTTGTGAGGGTCGTGGTTCTCTTTCTCCAGCTCGCTTAGGTTGTCCTGTCCGTGGCAGGAAAGGCAGGTTAAGTTGCCCTTATTAGTGTCAAAGTGAACGTCATAACCGATTGGTATTCCTTGAGTGCTGTTGGAGGTATTAATCTCTCCGTCTGGAGTTATCGCTATGGGAGCCACTGAAGTATCGTTTTCGTGCTCTTCAGGCGCATACACAGCTCCCCTTTTAACCACATCTGCGCCTAAGCCGATAATACCCCTCCTAACGTACCAGCTCGGGAAGAAGTGTTCACCGTCTATACTCCACTTGTTTTGCGTATCGGGTATCGCAAAGTGGCACTGGGAACACATAAGGCCTAAATCCTTATTGTTACTACCTTGGTGGACAATACTTACTCCAGCCTCTTTAGTTAAATCAGGCTTTGCTAAAGAGTATTTGCCCTCTGTTTCAAGTATTGGAAGGTTTAAATTACTCAAGTCAACATCGGAAGCGTAGTAGGTTTGAGCTTTAAACTCTCCGGTTTGAGGGTCTCTTTCAATCCTCACAAAGGCTATCGGCTTTGTAGGGTCATTTGGGTCTGCAATTCCCATTAAGGTTCCCGAGTCTGCCCAGCCAAAGAAAAACCCGGCCCTTGCAAGGTTTACTATCTTCGCAGTTTCGTTAGGGTCAAAGGGCTTGTAGGTAAAGCCTGAGCTCATAGAGGTTTTCCTTAAAAGGAGACCTGCACCTACATAAGGCTGACCCTCAACGGTTGATTCGTAAAAAGCGTTTCTCAGGTAGTCCCTTGCAGAGAAGTTGGGAGCTCCAATGTCAAGGTAAAACTTATCAAAGAACCCAGAAAGCCTGTTGTTGTTATCGGCGTCGTTATAGGTAAAGTCGCTCCCTCCAACTTGAGAGTAAGGTATGGTAAAGCCAGTCGTTTTCCCGTGTCTAAGGTTTTCGGTAATTATTGAAATAGTAAAACTCTGGAGCTTTTGTAGGGTTTGCTGGTCAACTGAGGTAAGGTCAATTCCTGAATTTTCAAGACAGTATTGAACAACATCTTGGTAATAGAGGGAAACCAGCCTCTCCATAGGGTCTGAATAAGAAGCAACAGAAGTTATAGTATAGCCGTCGCTCTTTTCTTGGTCGGTTAACTTGGGAGGAAAGCCCAAGGATATCTCTACAACTTTCCCTTTCGGGTCCCTCTTTGCAAATATAAAAACTCTCGGATTGGCCGGCGTAGGGTTTGTAGCCATCCAACCAACACTTTGGCCGTTCATAGGGGTCATTACCACCTGGTTTTGGCTCTCGGCCAAGCTCCTTGAGGCGTGGCACAGGAAGCAATCTGTATCTAAAACTCCGCTTTTCTTCCAGTTAAACTTGTGGGGCTTTCCTATAAAACCCCTTGAGTACTCGTCCTGAGTATAGGAAAAGAGGTCTCCGTCAACTTCCTGGTCTGGGTAATCCTCTTTAGAGAAGAAACCGCTACCGTCTGTTTGATTGTCCCAACTCTCCTCTAAGTCGTGCCTTTGACCGGTTATCCTGTCAAACTCAAGTATTCCTCCAGAGTGGCAGGAAGCACAAGTAAATATCTTGTCGGGAGTTCCTAAGTCCATTGAGTATTTAACATTTCCCCTGTAGTCTATCCCTCCGTTTACCTGAGGGGCCAACCCGGGGTCTTGAGCAGGTTTCTTAGCCGCCAACTGGCGGTAAGAAGGAGGTCACCAAGCTCCGTCATCTCCGAGAGAGCGGAGGAACTTTCTCCAGTCTTTCTTTTCCTCAACCCTCTTTGCTCCAAAGTCGTCGCTCATCTCATCCCAACCCCTACCTATGTGGTAGGTTCCGTGAATGGGACCGGGAGACTTTACTCCGTTTTCAACATCACCTGTGATTGACTTGTGGCACTTTCCGCAAGTAGCCTCCCAGCTAACGGGGTTTCCCGGGTAATAAGTGGTGTTTCCTATCTTTAAAGGCTCATTTAAGTTAAGAGTCTGACTTATGGGAACCCCGTTAATGTCCCTAAGCTCAACGGCAGGGTGAGCTGTTGCCTGAGTGGCAAGAGCCAAGGCAAAGAGAGAACTCACAGAAAGGCTCGCCCTCCACTTTCTACTTCTCATAGCAACCTCCTCCAGCCAACTTTCATTATTTATAGTAATTTAGGAAATTATTAATTTCAAGATAGCTAATTAAAGCATACAAAATATTTAATTAACACTAAATTATGAATTTTTTATACTAAAGGGGAAGAAAGGAGGGGAAAGAGAAAACAGAGGAAAACTACTGAGCTTTCTTTGCCTTCTCCTTTAAGTAAGCTTCTATGAAGAGGTCTATCTCGCCGTCCATTACGGCCTCTACGTTTGAGGTCTCAACTCCGGTTCTTAGGTCCTTTACTAGTTTGTAGGGGTGAAAAATGTAAGAGCGGATTTGATTTCCCCAAGCTATACTCTTGTGCTCTCCTCTGGCTTGAGCTATTTTCTCTTCTCTCTTTTGTCTTTCAAGCTCGTAAAGCCTCGCTTTAAGTATCTTCATGGCCCTTTGACGGTTTTGAATTTGGGAGCGTTCACTTTGGCAGGTTACCACTATGCCAGTTGGAATGTGGGTTATCCTAACTGCAGAGTCCGTTTTATTAACGTGTTGGCCTCCTGCCCCTGAAGCTCTGTAAGTATCTATCCTAAGGTCTTCCTCTTTTATCTCTATATCTACCTCTTCTTCAATTTCAGGAACTACTATAACCCCGCAGAAAGAGGTATGGCGACGGGCATTTGAGTCAAAGGGAGATATCCTTACTAAACGGTGAGTTCCGTGCTCCCCCCGAAGAAGACCGTAAGCGTAGTCTCCTTTTACTAAAAGGGTTGCACTCTTTATTCCTGCCTCTTCGTTTTCCTGAAAGTCTATTATCTCAACGCTAAACCCTTTCTTCTCTGCCCACCTAAGGTACATTCTCATTAACATTTGGGCCCAGTCGCAAGATTCTGTTCCTCCTGCCCCTGCGTGGATGGTTATTATCGCGTTGTTCTTGTCAAACTCCCCAGAGAGGACTTTTCTAGTCTCCATCTCTTCCAAGGAACGATTTACCCTTCTTAATAGGTTTTGGGCTTCGTCAAGGAGGGAGCTATCTCCTTCCTCTTCCGCCATTTCAATAAGAACTTCTGCCTCTTCTATTTTTTCCTCAGCCTCTTTAAACTTGTTTAAGTCTCCCTCTATTTTGTTCCTTTCTGACGAGAGTTTTTGAGCCCTTTTCTGGTCGCTCCAGAATTCAGGGGAGCTCATCTCGTCTTCAAGCTCCCTTAACCTCTTTTCTAACTTCTCAGTGTCAAAAGTACCCCCTTATCTCTTCAAGTTTCTCTTTTTCCCTTTTAACCTCTTCCTTAAGTTCCTGTATCCTCTCTATCATTTATCCTCCCAAAATTCTTCCTGTAGTAAATGTAGGTTATTACCTTTTCTCTGCCATGAAGAGACCTACCTTTAGTCCTCCGTTGTCAAAGTAGGTAATCTGTTTAGGGTTTAAACCTGTTTCAAGGGCCAAATCTCTCCTTGGAGAGAGAAAGAGGAGTTTAAACTCCCTGAAACTCTTAAGGCACCACTGCCCCAGCGTTCTATAAAGCTCCCTTAACCT
>JALSNF010000008.1 GCA_026987115.1 Desulfurobacteriaceae bacterium | reverse complement strand
TATATACGGCTTTAAAGAGCAACAGACCCTTTGCTATTCGCTACCCGAGAGGCAGGGGATACGGAGTAAAGATAAGAGAGCCTTTAAAAGAGCTCCCTATTGGAAAGTGGGAGGTTTTAAAAGAGGGAAAAGACCTTCTAATACTTGCTGTAGGCTGGCCTGTTTATCAAGCCTTACGAGCCTCTTTGGAACTTGAAAAGAGGGGAATAACCGCTACGGTTGTAAATGCCAGGTTTGTAAAGCCTATTGACGAGGAGCTCCTTAGGCAGCTTGCCTCTTTTCACAAAACCATAATTACCGTAGAGGAAAATACCGTTAAAGGAGGCTTTGGCTCTGCAGTCAACGAGTTCCTATCTGGCTGGTATGAAGGCAAAATCTACAACTTAGGACTTCCCGACAAGTTCATAGAACACGGAAAACAAGAAATCCTTAGAAAACTTGCGGGTATAGATAAAGAAGGAATTCTAAAGAAAGCTTTAGAAATATTAAAGTGCTTTAATTCCTCATAGATTGCGTTTAAGACCTCTTATTTCTCCTACCGTCTCCCTTAGTTTCAACTCCTTATAGGTACGCTTAAAACTAATTCGTATTCGGGAGAAGCTACAAAGACTTTTGCAGTTTCAATTCCTCATAGGTACGCTTAAAACTTGGTTCTGACGCTACTGCTTATTCACATGGAGACTGTTTCAATTCCTTATAGGTACGCTTAAAACTGCAAAGGACTTGGTGTCGTAGCCCAGGTTCCTCTGGGTTTCAATTCCTTATAGGTACGCTTAAAACCTTTACCCTACTTGACCCAGCCAAAACTTTGCCAGTTTCAATTCCTTATAGGTACGCTTAAAACGGGAGGAGCCGACAGTTGGGGGACTTCTGGTTGGGAATGTTTCAATTCCTTATAGGTACGCTTAAAACTCAAACCAACACTAGATACCCTCTTGAATCTGGCAAGTTTCAATTCCTTATAGGTACGCTTAAAACGGGATGGTGAGGTTATTGATTCTGATAATCCTTATGGGTTTCAATTCCTTATAGGTACGCTTAAAAC
>JALSNF010000007.1 GCA_026987115.1 Desulfurobacteriaceae bacterium | reverse complement strand
TAAGATTTATGTAAATCTTAAATAAGGAGGGAGAGATGGAGTTTTACGACATTATCGTTGTTGGAGCAGGGCCTGCAGGTTTTAACGCTGCAAAGGCTGTAAGGGAGCTCTACCCAGACAAAAAGCTACTAGTTATAAACGACAGAGACTCTCTACAGATTCCCTGCTCCATTCCTTACGTTATGTCAGGTAAACTTCCCGTTAAGAAGAACGCTTATCCCCTTGAGAAGGTTAAGGAGTTTGGGGAGCTCCTAATAGATAGGGTAGTTTCCCTGGAACCTTCCTCTTTAACTCTTTTTACTTCCGAAAGTAAGTTTAAGTATGAGAAGCTTATAATTTCAACAGGTTGGCTTCCAAGGAGGCTTAACCTTGAGGGGAGCTCCCTTGAAGGAATTTACTACATTGACACCACCACCAAAGGGGTAAGTAAACTTAAGGAAGAGGTAGAGAGCTCTGACAAGATAACCTTGATAGGTGCCGGCTTTATCTCATTAGGCTTTGCAGACCAAATAGGTAAAGCCTTTAAGGGTAAAGAGATAACGGTAATTGAGGCCGGAGACCACATAGCTTCAGGGGTTTTCTGTAGGGATGTTGAATCTGAAATGGAAAGGGAGCTCTCTTCCTGCGGGGTTAAGGTGATTAGAAACTGCAAAGTTCAAGCCTTTGAGGGGGAAGGAAGGGTAAGAAAGGTTATAACCGATAAGGGAGAGATTGATACTTCCCTCGTTCTCGTTTTCATCGGCTTTGTTCCCAACTCTAGGATTGCCGTTGACTGCGGATTAAAGGTTGAGAGAGGTTTTATAAAGGTTGACGAATACTTAAGGGCTTCGGCAGAAGGTATCTTTGCCGCCGGCAACTGTGCCTCCCACAAAAGTGCAATAGACGGGGATTTTGTTTCTGGAATGGTCGCTTCCGTTTCGGCAAGGGACGGAAGGCTAGCAGCTCTTAACCTGTTTGGTGCTAAAGTTAAGGATTCAGGCATAGTTCCTGCGGGAATTACCGAAGTTGGGAGCAAGTTCTACGGCTTTGCAGGTTATACTGAGAGAGTTTTAGAAAGAAAGGGGATAGATTTTGTGCTTTCTTCTTCTTCCTCTTTTGACGGTTATCCTCAAGCCATAGGGAGCTCCCCGTTAAAGGTCAACCTCTACTTTGACCAAAAGGGACTCCTTTTGGGAGGGGAAGTTGTAGGCGAAAGCAGGGGAGTTTGGAGTCTAGTTGAGTTTATAAAGGAGCTTATAGCTCAAAGGAGAAGGGCTGAAGAGGTTGCAGCTTCCCTAACCGTAGCCTTTCCCCCTCAAACTCCTCCTCCTCTCCTTCAGCCTGTTCAGGACGCAGCTTTAAACTTCCTAAGGGGTAGTTAACTTGAAAAAGGTTGCTGTAGTTGATATAGGCTCAAACACGGTTAAGCTCTTTGTTTACAAAGTGTCTAAAGGGAAGATAAAGAAGGTTTACTCAGAGTCAGTTTACCTAAGGCTTTTAAACTACGTTGAAAACGGTAAGTTAAAGAGAGAAGGAATAGAGAAGTTGAAGCTCCTTTTAGAGAGTTTTAAGGAGAGTTTAAGGGAATTTAAGCCCCACTGTGTAATTGCCGTGGGAACTTACGTTTTAAGGGTAATAGATAATAAAGACGAGGTTTTAAGGGAGCTCTCTTGTGCTTTTAAAGTTAAAGTTTTAAGCGGCGAGGAGGAGGCTTACTATTCTGCCTTAGGAGCTCTCTTAGATGTAAAAGTAAAAGAGGGACTCCTTTTTGACATAGGAGGGGGAAGTTTAGAGGTCTGCCAGATAGAGGAAGGCAGACCGACTTTCTGTAAGAGTTATCCTTTGGGCACCTTGGAGTTTAAGGAAGCTATTAAAGAGGGAAAAGTCTTTCAGCCTATTAAGGTAAGGTGGAAAGTTCGCCACTTTGTTAACCCTTACGACTTTAAAATTTATAAAAGTGATGTCTTAATAGGAGTTGGAGGTAGTGTTAGGGCTTTAAAGAAGATTTCGGGGAAAAGGAGGATAAAGAGAAAGAATCTTGAAGAGCTTGTTAAGGAGCTCTTAAAGATGAGCCCAGAGGAGATTTCTTCAAAGTTTGACCTTCCTATAAAAAGAGCTCAGACCGTTTCTGTGGCCTCTTTGGTTGCCCTTGAGCTTATGGATATATTTAAGTCTAAAGAGCTTTTAATCTCAAAGAACGGCCTAAGGGAAGGGCTTGTTTACGAGAAGGTGGTCTTAAATGGGGAGTGCTAATGGTAAGGTAAACTTAGACAGTCCCAGCCTTTTTATAAATAGGGAGCTCTCTTGGCTTGAGTTTAACAAGAGAGTTCTTGAAGAGGCTCAAGATAAGGGAAATCCCCTTTTAGAAAGGGTTAAGTTCTTAGCTATCTTCTTTACAAACCTTGACGAGTTCTTTATGATTAGGGTTGCCGGCTTAAAGAAGATGCTCTCTGCAGGCATTAACTCTCCCTCCTTTGACGGCCTCCCTCCAAAGGAGCAGTTAAGGAGGATTTCTAAAAAGACGAGGGAGCTCCTTAAAGAGACAGAAAAGACCTATAAAGAACTTTTAAGGGAGCTCAAGGAAGAGGACATCTACCTCTATTCCTATAAGGAACTTCCCAAGAAGTTAAAAAAGAAGGCGGATGCTTACTTTAAAGAGTTCGTCTTTCCCGTTTTAACTCCCCTTGCGGTTGACCTTACCCATCCCTTTCCTCACCTGCCTTCTCTCTCTTTTAACATAATAGTTGAGATGATTTCAACAGAGCTCCGCTTCGGTCTTGTCCCTGTTCCTAAGGTCCTGCCACGCTTTGTAGAGCTTGAAAAGGGAAAGTATATTCTGATAGAGGAGCTGATTCTTAACCACCTAACGGAGCTCTTTCCCCAGCAGAAGATAAGGAGCAGTGCTACCTTTAGGCTTACCAGAGACGCTGACATAGTCATTCAAGAAGACGAGGCAGACGACCTCCTTGAAGCTATAGAAAAGGGACTAAGGAGAAGGCGGTTTGGAGCTCCTGTAAGGCTTGAAGTAAACGGAGGCTCGGAGCTCCTCCTTACCCTTTTAAAAGACGAGCTTGAACTTCAAGAGCAGGACATATACCAATTAAAAATACCTTTAAACCTTTCTGACCTGTGGGAGCTCTACGCTAAAGAGGAAAGGTCCGACTTAAAGTTTCCCCCTTATGTTCCCTACTACCCTCCCCAGTTTGAGGTTGAAGTGTTTACTGCACTAAAGAATAAGAGCTCAATTTTGTACCACCCTTATGAATCCTTTGACCCCATAGTTGAGCTCGTTGAAGAGGCTGCAGAAGACCCAAACGTTTTAGCCATAAAACAGACCCTCTATAGAGTGGGTAAGAACTCTCCGATAGTTGAGGCCTTAAGTAAAGCGGCTCAAAACGGAAAAGAGGTTACCGCGGTTGTAGAGCTTAAAGCTCGGTTTGACGAAGAGAGCAACATCGTTTGGGCTAAAAAGCTTGAAGAAGACGGGGTTCACGTTGTTTACGGAGTTCCCGGCCTAAAGACCCACGCAAAGCTCCTTATGATAGTCAGGAAAGAGGAAGGGAAGATAAAGCGTTATGTTCACCTTGGAACGGGAAACTACAACGTAGAAACGGCCAAAGTATATACAGACATAAGCTACCTTACCTCAGACGAGGAGATAGGTGAGGACGTCTCCCGCATCTTTAACGTTATAACCGGCTACTTCCACCCTCCGGAGCTTAAAAAGCTCTTTATCTCCCCTGTAAACCTAAAAGAGAAGGTTCTTTCACTTATTGAGGAAGAGAAGGAGAGAATAGTTGCGAAGATGAACTCCCTTGTTGACCCGGAAATTATAAAGGCCCTTTACCGAGCCTCTATGAGGGGAGTTAAAGTTGACCTTATAGTTAGAGGGATATGCTGTTTGAGACCTCAGGTTAAAGGGATAAGCGAAAATATAAGGGTAATAAGCATCGTGGGGAAGTACCTTGAACACGCAAGGATTTTCTACTTTAAAACTCCAGACAAAGTCTTTATCAGCAGTGCAGACTGGATGCCTAGGAACTTCCACAGGAGAGTTGAGACCCTCGTTCCTGTAGAGGAAGAGAATTTAAAGGTTAAACTTAAGGAAATTCTTGAGATACAGTTAAAGGACACGGCTAAAGCTAGGCTTTTAAGGGCTGACGGAACCTATTACAGGCCTTCAAAGAGGGACTTTAACTCACAGGAGTACTTTGAAAGATGGGTAAGAGAGTTTTCCTTGTAAGGCACGCAAAAGCTTTAAAGAGGCAAGAGTGGAAAGGAGACGACTGTAAGAGGCCTTTAACTAAAGAGGGTAAAGAGGAGTTTAAAGAGTTTTTAAACTGGCTAAAGCCTGTATTTCCGAAAAAGGCAAAAGTTATCTCCTCTCCCTGTGAGAGGGCCCTTGAAACTGCTAAGATAATTTCTGCTCTGTTTGGCTATAACCTTAAAGTAGAAGACTCCCTTATGCCTGACTCTGAACCTGAGGAGTACGAGGAAGTTGTAAAAAAGTACAGGGGAAACCTGATTTTGGTTGGCCACGAGCCAGACCTTTCACTTTTCCTTAACTACTTAACCTGTATAAGCCCCGCAAAGCTTGCCTTTAAAAAGGGAGCAGTTGCAGAAATTAGGAAGAGTAAGGGGAAGTGGAAGCTCTTTGCCCTCTACACTCCTTCTTCCCTTTTAAGGTAGGAAGCTGTTGTAAAGCTCCTCCACTTCTTGTGTATAAACCCTGCTCTTTAGGTCTCTGTAAACGACTAGCGGCGGCAAAACCTCTATTCCCTTTCCTCCTCCCTTTACGCTCTCTAAGAGGAAGAGGTTTGCCCCTTTGTTCCTTTGGGGGTGTATGAACCTTAACCTTTTTGGCTCCAACTTGTTTTCCCTTAACAAGGAGACAGCGTCAACAAACCTTGAGGTAGGTAAAAGTAAGTAAAACCTCCCTTTGTTCTTAAGTAGATATTTGGCAGCCTGAATAAAATCTTTTAAAGTGGCCGTCGTCTCCTGCCTTGCAGTCTGCCTGTATTCCCCCTTTGCTAAAGACCCCCTTCCCTTCTCTATAAAGGGAGGGTTTGAAACCACTATGTCAAACTCCTGAGCTCTAAAGAGCCTTTTTACTTCCTTAACGTCAAGGTGAAAGACTTTAAACCTGTCGGAAACTCCGTTTATCTCTGCGTTGAGGTGTGCAACTTCTACACTTTCTCTAACTATGTCTATTCCTACGCCCTTTAAGTCTTTATACTTTAGGAGAAGTAAAATGGGAATTACTCCGCATCCGGTTCCAAGGTCTATTAGCTTTTCCTTTCCCTTTACCTTCACAAATGTAGTCAGTAAAAAGGTATCTGTCCCAAATCGGAAGCCTTCTTTAAGCTGATAAAACTTTACCCTGTTGTTTAAGAAAGTTGACAAGTCCTTTTCACTTTCCACAGAGCTTACCCTTTAAGGAAGTAATGTATCTTTTAACCTGCTCAATCCACCTTAAAAAGCTGTTTGTATCGTCAAAGTAGTAGTTCGCAATGTCTCCTACAACGTGTTCAAACTCGGCAGGGTTGTTCTTTAAGAAGTCTTCAATCTCTTTTAGCAGGGTTTCTGCCTTTTCGCAGCAGTCCACTTCCTCTCTAACTACGTCCCAGTCTGACTTTCCCTCTTCAACCCCGTAGGCAAATGAGGCTAAAAGGGAGTAGAAAAAGGGATACTTTTCTTCAAAAATCTTTTCCTTCTCGTAGTTCACGCCCTCCTCCTTACATCCTAGGTTGGATAGGCAGTTAAGACTATAAAACCAAATCTTTTGTCTTTCTTCAATATAACCCTCGCGTCTGTGCATACACTTTCCCTGTAAGAACTCCTACCTAACCTTTCAACCTTTATTCCTATAGGCTCTTCTCCCCTGTAGATTAAAACTAGTTTGTTAGGGGAATTTCTGCTTTTAAGCCACCTTAAGATTTTCTCTCTGTTAAAGTAGATTGCCCTTTCAACTACTCTCTCTGCAGTCTTAAGGTCGTAAAAAGTACTTGCCCCTTTGAGTCTAGGCTCCTCTTCTAACCTCCTTACAAGATAACTATACTTCTTGCCTACGTGTCTTCTTATTGTATGGCCTCCTACCCTTTCGTAAAAGGTAAGACCCCTATACCCAAGTTCTTTTAAGACTTTCTCTTCCCCTCTTTGGCTAAGTTCCTTTCCTCCTTTAAAGCACCCGAAAAGGAGCAGAGGGACGAGAAGGAGAAGAGATAAGAGCCTCTTCACCTTTACCTCCTTGAAAGGTTTAAGGTTAAAAACTAATTTAAGTTGGCAATCTCTTAAGGAGGAAATTATGGCACAGTTTATTGATAAGGCGAAGATATTTGTTGAAGGAGGGAAGGGAGGAAACGGTTGCGTTGCTTTTAGGAGGGAGAAGTTTGTCCCTAAAGGGGGGCCTTCTGGAGGGGACGGAGGAAAGGGAGGAGATGTTGTTTTAGTTGCAGATAGGAACGTTCACACTTTACTTGACTTTAAGTATAAGCGCCACTATAGAGCAGAGAGGGGAAGGCACGGCGAAGGTAATAAGAGGAGCGGTAAAAGCGGTAGGGACCTTGTTATCAAGGTTCCAGTTGGAACGGTGGTTAAGGATGCTCAAACGGGGGAGGTCATAGGTGATTTAACTGAGCACGGTCAGAGGTTGGTTGTTGCTAAGGGTGGTAGAGGAGGAAGGGGAAACGCCGCCTTTGCTACTCCCACGAGGAGAGCTCCCGACTTTGCAGAGCCCGGGGAGCCGGGGGAGGAAAGGTGGATAGAGCTTGAGCTTAAGCTTCTTGCAGATGTGGGGCTTGTTGGTTTCCCAAATGCCGGTAAATCTACTTTTTTAAGCGTTATAACTGCTGCTAAGCCGGAAGTTGCAGATTATCCCTTTACTACTTTAAGGCCTATCCTCGGCGTTGCCAGAGTTGGAGACTTTTCTTTCGTGGTTGCAGACATTCCGGGGCTTATTGAGGGAGCCCACAAGGGTAAAGGTCTTGGCCACGAGTTTTTAAGGCACGTTGAAAGGACAAAGCTTCTCCTTCACTTGATAGACTTAACTAACCCTGAAGTGGAGCCCCAAGAGGCCTTTGAGAAAATAAATAGGGAGCTCTCCCTTTACTCCCCTGAACTTTTAAAGAAGCCCCAGATAGTCGTTGGAACTAAGCTTGACGCCTTTCCTAACAGGGAAAGGCTTAAAGAGATTAGCTCCTACTTTGAGGAAAGAGGGTATCCTTTCTTTGCAATTTCATCTATTACTGGTGAAGGGGTAAAGGAGCTCCTTTCCTTTGTAGCCTCTAAACTTAAGGAGATGGGAAGGGAAGATGCTAAAGAGGGCAAAGAGGATAGTAGTTAAGGTAGGTTCTCAACTCCTTGCAGGGGAAGGAGGGCTTAAAAGGGAATTTATAGACTCCCTTACTTTACAGCTTGCCACTTTAAAAGAGCAGGGAAGAGAGTTAATACTTGTAAGCTCAGGTGCCGTCCTTGCAGGTATAAAGGCTCTGGGACTAAACAGGAAACCCTTTTCCCTTTCAGAAAAGCAGGCCCTTTCGGCGGTAGGCCAGCCCTACCTTATGGCCGAATACAGGGATTCATTTAAGAGGTTTGGAATTGAAATTGCCCAAGTTCTCCTTACTGCCGAAGACCTCCGCTCAAAAGAGAGGTTCTTAAACGCTAAAAACACTTTTAGTGCCCTTTTAAAGTTTGGGGTTCTCCCTATCGTTAACGAGAACGACACTTTAAGCACGGAAGAGATAAAGATAGGAGATAACGACAACCTCTCTGCCCACGTTTCCGTCTTGGTTGAGGCAGACCTGTTAGTAATTTTGACTACCAGCAACGGAGTTTACGATAAAGACCCAACAAAGTATGAGGACGCAAGGCCCATTCCGGTTATAGAAGAGCCCGAAAAGGCACTTTCAGAGTATAACTTCTCAAGTCAAACCTCCTTTGGAACGGGAGGTATGGCCACTAAGTTAAAAGCTGCTGCAAAGGCTGCAAAGAAGGGAATTCCCGTTATAATTGCCGGTGGAAAGCAGGAAAGAGTTTTAGAGAGGCTCCTTGAAGGCGAGAGGTTGGGAACTCTTATAATGCCTTCAAAGAAGCTAAAGGCTAAAGGCTACAGGATTTTATACTTGATGGAGCCCAAAGGGGAGCTCTTTATAGACGAGGGAGCGGAAAAAGCCTTAGTAAAGGGAGGAAAAAGCCTTTTGTCTAAAGGAGTTAAAGAGGTTAAAGGAGACTTTAAAAAGGGGGATGCGGTAAAGGTTTTTAACCTAAAAGGGGAGCTCTTAGGAAAGGGAATTGCCCGCTGTTCAAGTAAAGAGCTCTTTAACTCTAAACTCTGCATACACAGGGACGATTTCGTTCTTTTAAAGGAGGTTTAGATGAAGGTTAAGGACTTTATAGAAAAAGAAGGCCTTAGAAGGCTCGTGCAATCTCAGCCTGACGGCTTTTACCCTCTTCCACAGGTGAAAGAAGGGGTCCACTCGTTGCAGTTTTTCTTAAAAGAGGAAGAAGGGAAAGTTAAAGAGTGCCGCTTTAAAGGGTCTAAAAGGTGCAAGAAACTTTTGGCCCTCTCTGAGCTTGCCTGCAGGCTTTTAGAGAGCAAGGGGGAAGTAAGAAAAGAAGAGCTCCTTTCCTTCTTTAAAGAAGAGAAAGACAAGAAAAAGATGGAAGAGAGGGTGGAACTCGTTTTAAAAGCTCTCAAAAAATGATTTGCAAGAGGTTTTTAAAGAAAGACTCCTTTTGGAGATACCTTTTTTACGCCCTTTGCGACCTCTTTGAAAGGGACTACCAGTTCTTTGCCGCTTCAATTGCTTACTACACTTTAATGTCAATAATTCCCCTTTTCATATTTCTGTTCTTCCTGGGGATGGCAGTTTTCCACGTAAACTTTGAGAATTTAGTCCCTAAAGAGTTTCTAAACTCTCCTTTAAAACCTATTTTCCTTCAAATAGAGAAAGTTATAAATAGCTCCGGCTTGGTTAGTGGAACAGCTGCCCTTGTAATGCTCTGGTTCTCGCGGGGAGTTTTCCTCTCCCTTGAGCGTTCCTTTAGCGAAATCCTTGAAAAGGAAAACCCGGCAGGGTTTATTTACAGACACACGGTTATAGTCCTCTTCATATTTCTCCTGTGGGTTCTTATGTTCGTTTTCTACTCTGCCCACTACGTCTTGGGTCTCCTTTTGCCTCAACTCCCTCAACTCTCTTTCCTCTCTTCCCTTTTAGTTCCTCTCCTCCTGTTTGCTATTTTGCTCTCCATCTACTACTTTCTCCTCCCCGTTAGCGTAGATTTCCCCTTTATCCTTAAAGTTTCAATTTTTGTCTTCGTTCTCCTTGCACTTTTTGAGAGGGGTTTTGTGTGGTTTATCCTAAATGTTTCTAAAGTAAGCATACTTTACGGCTCCTTTGCAGCTTTGATAGTATTTTTACTCTGGATATACTACTCTGCTACCGTTGTCCTTCTGGGAGTTGGAATAATAAAGGGGAAACTCCTCTTTTCTGGAGAGCTAGAAGATGAGGGTGGTAAAGGAAGTTAAGCACATGCAGGCTCTTTCAGAGTCATTTAGGAAAACTGGCAAAGAAATAGGCTTCGTTCCAACGATGGGCTACCTTCACCAAGGACACTTGTCGTTGGTTAGAAGGGCAAGGAAGGAAAACGATGTTGTAGTCGTCAGCATATTTGTTAACCCTACTCAGTTTGGAGAGGGAGAAGACTTTGACAGGTATCCCAGGGACTTTGAGAGGGATAGGGAGCTCTTAAATAAGGAGAAGGTTGACATCCTCTTTTACCCCTCAATAAAGGAAATCTACCCTCCCGGGTACTCAACTTTCGTTGAAGTTGAAGGAACCCTAACTTCTAGGCTCTGTGGAGAGAAAAGACCTGGCCACTTTAAAGGAGTTGCAACGATAGTTTCAAAGCTCTTTAACATAGTTAAACCTCACAGGGCATACTTTGGGAAGAAAGACTTTCAGCAACTCCAGGTAATAAAGAGGCTGGTAAGAGACCTTAACTTTGACCTTCAAGTGATAGGTTGCCCGATAGTTAGGGATAAAGACGGTTTAGCCCTCTCTTCAAGGAATACCTACCTCTCTTTTAAAGAAAGGGAAAGTGCACTTTCTCTTTATAGAGGGTTAAAGCTTGCAAAGGAGCTCTTTGAAAAGGGGCAAAGGAGTTCTGAAGTTATAAAGGAAGAGGTTGAAAAACTTATACTCTCTTACCCGGAAGTTAAAAAGATAGACTACGTAGAGATAGTTGATTCAGAAACTTTAGAGCCGGTAAGCTCAGTTAGAGAGGGGGATACTATAGCTTTAGCTGTTTTCGTAGGGAATACGAGGTTAATAGACAACTACCAGTTTGGAGAAGAGCTTTAAGGGAGGTTAGAGTGGTTTACGAAATCGTGTTAAAAACTACTGGAAGAAACCAATTTATAGACATTACCCGTCAAGTTGAGTCTGTTGTCCTTCAGTCTGGCGTTAAAAGCGGGATATGCGTTATTTACGCTCCCCACACTACCGCCGCAATAACCATTAACGAAAACGCAGACCCTACCGTAAGGAAGGACATTATCACCTCTTTGGATAAACTGATTCCGTGGAGGGAACCCTTTTACGAACACGCAGAAGGCAACTCTGCTGCTCACATAAAGTCCAGCCTTGTAGGTTGTAGCCAAACGGTTATAGTTCAAAACGGGAAACTCCTCCTTGGAACTTGGCAGGGAATTTACTTTTGTGAATTTGACGGGCCAAGGACGAGAAGGGTTTTAGTAAAGGTTATAGAAGGTTAAGCAGAGTAGGCCGTAAGCCGGGTTCTGTTTTAAGGGACCATTTATCTTTGCGGCTTACCCGCTGGCATCGGGCGGGCCACCCTCTAGTGCCAGCCTATTTAGCCTTGCTCCGGGAGGGGGTTGCCTTGCCTTCCTCCTTCGCAGGAGGAAGCGGTGGTCTCTTACACCACCTTTTCACCCTTACCACCTTGTAGGTGGCGGTCTCTTTTCTGTGGCCCTTCCGCAGGGTCGCCCCTGCCTGGCTCAACGCCAGCTCCCTGCCCTGTGGAGCCCGGACTTTCCTCTGGCCTTAAAGCCAGCGGTCCCTCGGCCTACTCTGCCTATAAGTAAATATATCTACTTACTTACCTCTTTGCCAATCTTGCTCTCAACAGACTTAATTTTCTGGACTAAGCGGTTTCCTTTTCCCTTCCTTATGTCAAACTTTACAACAGAGTAAACCCTGTTGCAGTCAGGTTCTAAAAGGGAGTAGGCCTTCTCTATCACTTTAAGGGCTTCTCCCATCGTTTCCGTTTCAAAAACCGTTCCCATTGGAGTTAGCTTGTAGGGGATTCCGCTCTCGTCTATCATCTTTATTATGCGTGCCACATAGGTGCTTACGCTTTCTCCCTTGTCCGTTGGGAACATTGCAAATTCAACTAGCACAGACATAACTTCCTCCTTATGGACTTTGCTTATAATTTAGGGCCTAAGCATTAGGAGGAGGTAGCATGGAATCTCCGCTTGGTCTATGCATAGGGGAGCCTACAAACAGGGAAGTTGAGTTTGTAAGTTCAAAGAGGGTTCAGCTTGGAGACTACGTTGAGGTTGACTTTGAGGGTGAAAGGGTTTTGGCTTTTGTTAAAGAGGTTAGAAGGGTAAGTAGGGCACTTTCTACAGACCTTGAGCCTGAAGAGCTTGAGAAGTTAAGGAGGTTAACAGGTAGTAGCTCTTTCTTTAGGGGGAAACTCTCTGTTCTCGGAAATCCTGAAAGGAGAATGGAGCTCCCTCGCACGCCTCCGGAGCCTGGAGCTTACATCTATCCAGCGAGAACGGAGACGCTACAGAGGGTTTTTGGAAGGGATGACGGGACCAAAATTCACATAGGCCACCTTTTAACTAGACCTGACGTTAACGTCTATCTTGACATAGACAGCATAGTCTCAAGACACTTGGCCATACTTGCAATTACGGGAGGCGGAAAGTCAAACACGGCCTCTGTTATCCTTCAGGAGCTTTTAGAAAAAGGGGGAACTGTTTTAGTTTTTGACATGCACGGAGAGTACGTTAACTTTGACTTAAAAGTAAATGGAGCTCCCGTTGTAAACAGTATTAGGCTAACCCTTAACCCCCTCAGGCTCAGCTACGGAGAGTTTAGACTCTTTGCCAACGTTGACGACAGCGCCTACATACAGGACAGGTATTTAAGAAAAGCTTTCAAAGAAGTAATAGAGGAGCATTTAAAGGGAGAAGTTGAAGCGGGGGAATTCTGGGGAGCTCTTCTTGCTAAACTTAAAAGTTGGGCGGAGGATGAAAACTACAAAGAGGATAGAAAGTCAATAACAGGAGTTATAAACAAAGTTGAAGATATGATTGAAGTTTACTCTGAGCTCTTTGACCTTTATCAGTCTCCCATAGTTGAGCAGATAGAGTTTGGCAGGCTTAACGTTATTGACCTTTCCCACGTTGACGAAAGAATTGCAGACATAGTTGTGAGCCACGTTTTAAGGGGTGTCCTTGAGGCCAGAAAGAGGAGCGTAAGGGGTGAAGAGGGAGGTCTTAGGTTTCCCCTCTTGACGGTTCTAGAAGAGGCTCACATTCTCGCCTCCTCTACGGTTAACACAAAGTCAAGGTACTGGATTTCAAGGATTGCCAGGGAAGGAAGGAAGTTTGGCCTTGGTCTCTGTCTTATTACTCAAAGGCCTAAAGCCCTTGACTCTAATGCTTTGTCTCAGGCAAACAATATGATAATACTCAGGCTGGTTGAGCCTGGAGACCAAAGACACGTTCAGCAGGCTTCAGAGTCTTTAAGTAGCGACTTGGTAGAACAGCTTCCCTCCCTTAACGTTGGAGAGGCCTTAGTAATGGGGAAGATGATACCAATACCTGCGCTTGTAAAAGTAAAAATCGCTACTGCGAAGAGGGGAGGAAACGACATAAGTGCAGTTAAAGAGTGGAAAAAGTTGATGGAGGAAAGAGAGAAACTATCCTCTGAGTATGAAGACTTTTTAAGTTTTGGAGATTAGTATGGACATAGCTAAAGAGAAGAAGAAAATAGCCGTTTACTCTATATTCCTTAACCTGTTCTTAACGATTTTAAAGGTGGGCGCCGGTCTCCTTTCAGGTTCTCCTTCTTTAGTTGCAGACGGTATTCACTCCTTGGCAGACCTTGCAGCTTCCCTTTCTGTTTTTGCAGGTATAGTTATTGCCAATATGAAGGTTAAAGGCTTCCCTTACGGCCTTTACAAAGTTGAGAATATAGTCTCCTTAATCAGTGCCCTTGCCATATTCTTTGCAGGATTTGAAATAGGAAGAGAGGTTCTCTTCTCAGAGCACACTGTCAGGATAAAAAACCTGCCTGTAGCAGTTGGAGCCGTTTTTTTAACGATTTTGATTACTTATCTCTTTTCTAAGTATGAGAGGAAGAAAGGGGAGGAGCTCCACTCCCCGAGCCTAATTGCCGACTCTGAGCACATCAAGACAGACATGTTTTCAGCCCTCGTTGTCCTGGTAGGTATAATCGGGAACTACTTTGGCTATCCCTTTATTGAAAAGCTGGCAGTTTTAATTATCGTAATTTTAATCTTCCATGCAGGATATGAGATTTTCATAGAGTCTTTAAAGGTCTTACTTGACGCTTCACTTGATAAAGAGACTTTAGACGGCGTAAAGGAAATCCTCCTTTCCCATCCTCTTGTTTCAAAGGTTAAAAGCATAACAGGTAGGAGCTCTGGTAGCTACAAGTTCATTGAGGCTGACATAACGGTTTTAACAAACGACTTAAAGAAAGCCCACTCTGTAGTTCACGAAGTTGAAGCGAAAGTGAGAAAGGAATACCCCTTTATTGAAAAGATGGTTATCCACTTTGAGCCTGAAGAGAGAAAAGAGAACCTTGTAGCAATTCCCGTTAACGGCAATAGGGTTTGTGATAGGTTTGCAGAGTGTCCCCAAATTCTCTTGGTTCTTTTAAGAAACGGTTCCTACCAAGAGGTAGGAAGGCTAGAGAATAAAGCTGTGAATTTAAAGTACGGTAAGTGCATAGAACTTGTTGAAGAGCTTGCAAAAAGAAATGTTAACTGTGTAGCAGTTAACAACCTCCCCTTAGGTAAAGGGGTAATATACGCCCTTTCCTCTTACGGTATAGGTATGAAGTTTATACCTGAAGACGACCTTTCAAAGTTCCTCTCTGAGCTTTCTAAAGACCCTCACTGTGAGCCTCCTTTAGCCGTCTGGGAGAGGTTTACTTGCGACATCTCCTCAAAAGGGGGTAAAAGTTGAAAGTAAGCGATTTACTAAATAGAGATAGAGCTTTTAAAAACCTCTCTGTTGGTGTTTTCGTTGATATGCAGAACCTCTATTACGGAGCTAAAAATACCCTTAAAAAGAAGATTAACTTTGCAAACCTTCTTAACTTAGCCCTAAGGGGAAGGCGCCTTTACAGGGCCATTGCTTACTTAGTTGACCTTGAAAAGGTAAATCAAGATGGCTTTATACACGTTCTAAGAAGCTTAGGGTATGAAGTGAAGCTTAAAGAGCCCAAGAAGTTCTACAACTGGGATAGGGTAGAGTATAAGGCAGATTGGGACATGGGAATAGCCATAGACGCAATAGCTATGGCCGAAAACGGTAAAGTAGATGTGGTAGTCCTTATAAGCGGAGACGGAGACTTTGTAGATTTGATAAACTTCTTAAAGGCAAAGGGAATAAAGGTTGAGGTTATATCTTTTAAGAGCATAACCGCTAAAGAGCTAATAGGAGCTTCAAACGAGTACTTTGACCTTGAGGAATTTTCCGACTACATAGTTTTGGAGGAATAAGTAGTGAAGTTTTCCGTAATTCCCAACGGCCCCTTTCTAGTTAATACCGTTTTGGTTTGGGACGAAGAGAGTAAAGAAGCCGTTTTAATAGACCCGGGCAGTAAAAAGGCAGTTGAGGAAGCAAGGGAAGTTGTTGAAAGGAAAGACTTGAAAGTTAAATATATTGTGAATACCCACGAGCATCCAGACCACATAGCCGCAAATGCTTGGGCGAAAATAGAATTCCCTAAAGCTCTTCTTGCAATTCATCCTGAAGGTGCTAAAAACTTAAAGTTTTGGGTTGAAAGTGAGCTTGGCCTCCTTGCCGGTGCAGAGTACTCGCCTCAGCCAGAGCTCCTTTTAAAGGAAGGAGACGAGCTTTTCTTGGGAGATAATGTATTCAAAGTTTTTCACACTCCCGGCCACTCTCCGGGAAGCTTGGTCTTATACTTTCCTTCGGGGAATCTGGCGGTAGTTGGGGATTTGATATTTAAAGGCAGTATAGGTAGGTATGACCTGCCGGGGAGCTCCTACCAAGAGCTTAAGTCCTCAATACTTAAAGTCTTAAAAGAGATTGACCATAGGGCTACCATTATCCCTGGTCATGGGGAAACTACTACTTTAGAGAGGGAACTTAGGGAAAATCCCTTTATAAGAGAGCTCTTTTAAATGACAGCCGGAACCCACATACTAGGAGCGATAGTCTTTGCCTCTTTTTTAAACCTTCCTTTACTACCTTCTATCGTAGGCTCTCTTTTGCCTGACATAGACTTAAAGAAAGGACTTCCAAAGTTTAGGCAAAATAGGACTCTTTTTAACAGCCACAGGGGTATTACCCATCATCTATTTATCATTCCCTTTCTCCTTATCCTCTCTGTTTACGTTAAAGATTACTTAAGTGAAGTTTTAGGAGAATATCTCTTATCTTTTACAGTTGGTTATGCCTCACACCTCTTTTTAGATGCTTTAACTCCCTTAGGAATTCCTTATAAATTTTCTTACTATCCCCGTCTATCTTTTAAGCTGTTTAAAACTGGAAAACTTGGAGAAGTTTTTGTTATACTAACTCTGGTAATACTGCTCATACTTGAAGTTAGAGTTGGTTATCTGAACATAAACTCTTTCTTAGGGCATAGAATAATGAAAAACATAAGGGAGGTTTACAGTGAAGTTCTTCATTGATACAGCAGATGTTAAAGAAATAAAAGAGGCACTCTCTATGGGTATGGTTGACGGAGTTACGACAAACCCTACCCTAATATCAAAAACCGGTAGGCCCTTTATGGAAGTTGCAAAGGAGATAGTAGAGTTAGTCCCCGGCCCCGTTAGTTTAGAAGTAGTTAGCTTAGACACTCAAGGTATGGTTGATGAAGCAAGACAGCTTGCAAAGCTTGGTGATAACGTTGTCATAAAGATACCTATGACCGTTGAGGGTATTAAAGCAGTTAAAATCCTCTCTTCGGAAGGTATAAAAACTAACGTTACTTTAGTTTTCTCGCCTCTTCAAGCCCTTTTAGCAGCTAAGGCAGGTGCAACTTACGTTTCGCCCTTTGTTGGAAGGCTTGATGACATAGGACACGACGGTATGGAGTTAATATCCCAGATAGTTCAGATATACTCAAATTACGACTTTGAAACTGAGATAATAGTTGCCAGCATAAGGCATCCACAGCACGTCCTTCAAGCTGCTTTATTGGGAGCAGATATAGCCACCATTCCATTTAAAGTTATAAGTCAGCTGTCAAAACATCCTCTAACCGATATAGGCATTGAGAGGTTTTTAGAGGATTGGGCAAAGGTTCCGGATAAGGACCAAATATTTAAGTAGGAGAGGAGAGATTTGGAGGGAGTTAACTTCTTAAAGTTAAAAAAAACAATTAACCTTTTAAAGGATGCTTTAACCGAGTTAAACGAGGTAGAGGAGTTTGTGGAGCTCTTAGAAAGAGAGCTCAATGAGTATGAATCCCTTATTGATAAAGATTCTTACGTTCCTAAACCTAAATTGATAAAGAGCAGGATATCAAGGCTCATTGAGAGAATGAAGTTTGCTCAAGAAGAAGGGTTAGGCTGTGTAGGGATAAAACTTCTCTTAAAGGGTGATGTTTCGTCAATTGATAAGAAGGGCCTTTTTAATTACATAGTTTCCTACATTGACGGTCGCGTTAGGCCATATGACATGGTATTTATACTTGATAATGATGTTATAGGTCTAGTAATTCCCCTTAAAATCAAGAAAGATTTAGAAAATGTGGTGAAAAGAATTGAAAACATGCTATTAAACATAAAAGCTCAAACCTACAGTTCTAAGAGCATACTTTTAAACTTTAAAATTAATTCCTTTCTAGTTGACGGAAGTTCAAGCGTTGACGAAGTTTTTAGTAGATTAGCAAAGAGCGAATAGGAAAGGGGGAAGAAAATTCCCCCTTATTCAATAATCTCAAGAACTGCCCTTTTCCCCATCTTGGTTGCTGCAGCAGAGAGTAGCGTTCTTAAAGCCTTGGCTGTTCTTCCTTGTTTACCTATAACTTTCCCTAAGTCTGCAGGGGCAACCTTCAGTTCAATAACTATCGTTCTTTCACCCTCAGTCTCGCTTACCTGAACTTGGTCAGGGTTGTCAACAAGTCTCTTTGCAACACACTCAACCATTTCTTTTAGTGCAGACATCCTTTAACCTCCTTACTGTAGAACCTTCTTAATTAGTGAAGCAACCCTTGGGGTAGGCTCGGCTCCTTTAGAAAGCCACTCCTTTACCTTTTCAACGTCAAGTTGAAGTTCTTTAGACTTAGGGTTGTAAGTCCCCAAAATATCTACTGCTTTTCCGTCCCTTTTAGACATAGCTTCTGCAACAACTATCTTGTAGATAGGTAGCTTCTTTCTTCCCATTTTCTTAAGCCTTATCTTAACCAACGCTCTCCTCCTATCTGATTTGTGGTTGGTAATTTTATCCCAAAATTAAATTAGTTCAACCTTTAAAAGAAGGGGAATGGGAATCTTCCTCCCTTCTTTCCCATTTTCCTCTGCATCTTTTTCATCTGTTTCATTGCCATTTTTGCCTGAACAAACTGTTTAATTAGAGCGTCAACCTCCTTAACGGTTGTTCCACTCCCCCTTGCTATTCTCCTTTTCCTACTTGCATTTATTATCGCGTGGTTTCTCCTTTCTTCGGGAGTCATTGAGTTTATTATGGCCTCTATCCTCTTTAATTTCCTATCGTCAATAACCTTTTCAAGCTGTTTCAACATTTTCTGGCTTCCAAGTCCCGGTATCATCCTTATTATCTGTTGCAAAGGACCTAACTTTTGAATCATCTTTAATTGTTGTCTAAAGTCTTCTAAGGTAAACTCTCCCGAAAGGAGCTTTTCCTGCATTGAAAGGGCTTCCTTCTCGTCTATAACCTCTTGGGCTTTTTCTACTAAAGAGACTATGTCTCCCATTCCCAAGATTCTTGAAGCTACCCTTTCAGGGTAAAAAGGTTGAAGGTCTTCTATTTTCTCTCCTACTCCTGCAAACTTTATAGGCTTACCGGTTATCCCTTTGACCGATAGGGCTACTCCTCCTCTTGCATCTGAGTCCATCTTCGTTAAGACAATTCCAGTCATCCCTACTGCTTCATTAAAGGCTTTCGCTATGTTTACCGATTCCTGGCCTGTCATTGAATCTATAACAAAGAGAACCTCGTCTGGTAGAACCTCTTCTTTTATTCTCCTTGCTTCCTCTAAAAGCTCTTGGTCTATGTGAAGCCTTCCTGCAGTGTCAACTATTAATACATCGTAGCCTTCGTCTTTTGCCTTTTTTAGGGCATCCTTTGCTATCTTTACGGCATCTTTTTCCTCTTCTTCTAAAAATACTGGAATTCCTATCTTTTCTCCTAATTTTTTGAGCTGTAGCATTGCCGCTGGTCTATATACGTCAGCTGAGGTTAGTAGAACCTTTTTTCCTTGTCTTTTTAGGTAGGCTGCAAGTTTGGCTGCAGTGGTGGTTTTACCGGAACCTTGAAGACCTATAAGGAGTATTACTGAAGGCTTACTCTTTAATTCAAGTTTTGCTTCTTCTCCTCCCAAGGCCTTTACAAGTTCATCGTGGACTATTTTAACCAGCTGTTGAGCAGGGTTGACCCCCTTGACAACTTGTGCTCCTAATGCTTTTTCCTTTATGTCTTTTATAAAGTCTGAAACTACTTTGTAGTTAACGTCTGCTTCTAAAAGTGCTAGCTTTATTTCCCTTAATCCCTTTTCAAGTGTTTCCTCGTCTATTCTCCCTTTTCTGCCTATCTTCTCTATTACCGATTGAATCCTTTCTGCTAAGGCGTCAAACATCTACTACTCCTCCTCAAGGGGGATTTCTGTTCCTGCTTTTGCTTCTATAAAGTTATCCCCGAAAACTTCTGCGAAAACCTCTATTCCTAGCTCTCCCGTGCAGTGGCAAGGAGCAACGAACTTAGTAAGCTTTGAAAGTTCCTCTGCAGTTTTAACAATTTCTTCTCTTGGGGCTTTGTATAAGTGAAAACCTCCTACTGTTAAGCTTAAGGTTTCACCTGTAAGGTAAACTGCCTTCTTGGCTATTTCCACTATTCCAGGATGGGAGCACCCGGTTATTAAAATAGGTCCAATCTCTGTAAACACTATTAATGCTTGTTCATACTGGGGTCTTTCCATACCTGTCGGCATTAGTCCTGTGGAAAGTGCCCTTTCCATAATGTAGGTTGGTGCTGAAACAGGGACGCAGGTTGTTTTCTCGGGGAGCTCCCTTTCATACTCGTAGCAATCGCTTTCAGGAATAAAAAGTTCAAAATTGTTTGACTTTTCAATGATAAGGGGAAGTCCTCCTGCGTGGTCCCAATGGTTGTGAGAAATGAAAACCCTTTCAATTTCCCTAGGTTCAATTCCTGCTTTCTTTAGGTTGTGTTCAAGGATTTCAGCTTTTGCTCCCGTGTCAAATAGTATGTTCCCTTCTTCAAGCTCAATAAAGGCAGAAAAGCCCCAGTCTCCTTTAAATCCTTCGGTGGCTCTATTGTCGTAAACTATGGTTAGCGTTTCCATCTCTCCCTCTCTTCTTTGGTTTGCTTATATTATAATTCGTAAAAAAGCCCGGGTGGCGGAATTGGCAGACGCGCAGGACTCAGGATCCTGTGGGAGCAATCCCGTGCGGGTTCAAATCCCGCCCCGGGCACCAATAAAGGT
>JALSNF010000006.1 GCA_026987115.1 Desulfurobacteriaceae bacterium | reverse complement strand
AGGTGGCGGAGCTCTTCTTCATCTTTTGGAGAGCTAACAACGAGGTTTGGAACTACCCTTAAGTATGAAAGGTCAAAGGCTCCGTGGTGTGTAGCTCCGTCCTCTCCCACAAGGCCTGCTCTATCAATAGCAAATACTACCGGGAGCTCCTGGAGCGCTACATCGTGGATTATCTGGTCGTAGGCCCTTTGGAGGAAAGTTGAGTATATGGCTACAACCGGCTTTAATCCCTTTCTTGCAAGGCCGGCAGCAAAGGTTACCGCGTGCTGTTCAGCAATTCCAACGTCAAAGAAGCGATTGGGAAAAACCTCGCCGAACTTATTAAGTCCGGTTCCTGAAGGCATTGCAGCCGTTATGCCTATAACCCTCTCGTCCTCCTTTCCTATCTCTATTAAAGTATTTGCGAATACCTCGGTGTAGGTTGGAGAAGGACAAGAGCTCTTAACAACCTTAGGGGATACTCCGTGAAACTTCTCCGGCCTTTCCTCTGCAGGCTTATAGCCTTTACCCTTTTTAGTTAAAACGTGGACCAGCGTAGGCCCTTTCATTTTGGAAACGTTCCTTAAAGTAGTCTCTAGAAGCTCTATATCGTGGCCGTCTATAGGCCCTACATACCTAAATCCAAGCTCTTCAAAGAGCATTCCAGGAGGGAAAAGCCCCTTTATCACCAAATCCTCTACTCTCTTTATTCCCCTGTAAACCTTCTCGCCGAAAACCTTTTTAACTACGCCTTCCAACCTTTCCTTAGCCTTCCTAAGGCTCTCTCCGGTAGTAATTTTGGTCAAGTAGTTTGAAATTGCCCCTATGTTCTTGGAAATTGACATCTCGTTGTCGTTTAAGATAACTATGAGGTCTTCCTTAAGCTGGCCTGCATTGTTTAAACCCTCGTAAGCCTCACCTGCAGTAAGAGCTCCGTCCCCTATTACCGCCACTACCTTACCTTCCTCCCCCTTTAACCTCTTCCCAACGGCTATGCCAAGGGCCGCAGATATTGAAGTTGAACTGTGACCGGTTCCAAAAGAATCGTAAGGACTTTCCTTTATTGAAGGGAAACCGGATATTCCCCCAAACTGCCTTAAGGTTTTGAACTTATCCTTTCTACCCGTTAAAACTTTGTAAGGGTAAGACTGATGACCAACATCCCAGACTATCTCGTCTTTTGGGGGAGAAAAGACCCTTAAAAGGGCAATGGTAAGCTCAACAACTCCCAAAGAAGAGGCTAAGTGGCCTCCCGTTTTCTCAACTACTCCTATTATAAATTCCCTAAGCTCTTTAGCCAGCTCTTTAAGCTCTTCCTTTGAGAGATTCTTTAAGTCTTCAGGGTAATTTACTCTCTCTAAAACCAATACTCCACTCCCTTTTTTAACTAATAGTATAAGATAAGCTCTTCTACAAAGAATTTCAGGAGGGAAAGTTTGGAGTACAAAATCCTAAAGAAAGACGGAAAGGCAAGGTTAGGCCTTTTAAAGGGAAAGCACGGAGAAACCGAGACTCCCTGCTTTATGCCGGTAGGAACTTTAGGGGCAGTTAAGGGTTTAACCTGGAAAGAGATAAAGGAGATAGGATATTCCCTGGTTCTTTCAAACGTTTACCACCTCTACTTAAGACCGGGCCTTGAAGTTATTAAAGAAGCCGGCGGGATTCACTCCTTTATCGGTTGGGACGGGTTAATCCTTACAGACAGCGGAGGTTTCCAGGTTTTCAGTTTAGGAAGTTTAATGAAGTTAACGGAAGAGGGAGTTGAGTTTCGCTCCCACATAGACGGAAGCAAACACTTTTTTACACCTGAGTTTGTTGTGAAGTTTGAAGAAGAGGTGGGAGTTGACATAGGAATGGTCTTAGACGAGTGCACCCCTTACCCTGCAACTTACGAGTACGCAAGGGAGTCTATGGAGAGGACTTTAAGGTGGGCAAGAAGGAGTTTAAAGGTAAGGAGCTCTCCTGATACTGCTCTTTTTGGAATAGTTCAGGGAGGAGTTTACGAAGACTTGAGGCTTAAGTGCGTTGAAGAGATTGTAAAACTCCCATTTGAAGGCTACGCAATAGGAGGCTTAAGCGTAGGAGAGCCGAAGGAGGAGATGTTTAAAATAACGGCACTTGTAGCTCCAAACCTACCAGAGGACAAGCCGAGGTATTTAATGGGAGTAGGAACTCCCGAGGACATACTCTTTGCCGTTGAGCAGGGAGTTGACATGTTTGACTGCGTAATGCCTACGAGGAACGCAAGGAACGGAACCCTTTTTACATCTTACGGAAAGGTAAACATAAAGGCTTCAAGGTATAAAAAAGACTTCTCACCTTTAGACCCAGAGTGCCAGTGCTATACCTGCAGGAACTTTTCAAAGGCATACTTGAGACACCTTTACGTGAGCAAGGAGGTAAACTCTGTAATCTTAAACACTATTCACAACTTACACTTTTACGGAAAGCTTATGGAGAAAATAAGAGAAGCGATAAGGGAAGGGAGGTTTAAGGAGTTTAAGGAGGAGTTTTTAAGGAAGTTCAAAAGGGGTTCACAATTCTTTAGTTAGCTTATAGCCTAATCGGGGAAGGGTTTTTAGGTACTTTCCCTTTTCACCTAGCTTCTTCCTTAACCTGCTTATGTAAACGTCAACGGTTCTAGTCGTCTCGCTGTGCTCTTCTCCCCAGATGTTCTTTAAGAGCTCCTCTCTGGTAAAGAGCCTTTCAGGGTTTTCAAGGAAGAACTCTAAGAGCTGGAGCTCCGTTTTAGTTAAGTAAATAGGCTCTCCGTCAACGGTAACAGTTTTAGAACGCTTGTTCTCAACTATTCCTTCAAACTCTAAAAGCTCCGGTTTATTGTAGCCTACCCTCCTTAAAAGAGCCTCTATCCGAGCGATAAGCTCTTTCATGCTAAAGGGCTTTGTTACGTAGTCATCCGCACCTATAGAGAAGCCTTTAACTTTTGTATCTTCATCGGAAAGGGCAGTTAAGACTATAACCGGAGTTTCCCTGTTTTTCTCCCCTTCCCTTATCTTCCTGCAGAGCTCAAGGCCGTCAACTTCTGGAAGCATAAGGTCAAGGATTATAACTCCGTAAGCCTCCTCTTTCAGCTTCTTAAGGGCTTCTTTACCACTTAGAAGCCATTCAACGGTAAATCCTTTTCTTTCAAGGTTGTATTTAACCAACTCCCCTATGGTCTCGTCGTCCTCAATCAAAAGGACTTTTACCATTTTTCCCCCTAAAGTTTAAAGTTAAATGGTAAGAGCTCTCCCAAGCTAAACTCTTCCACTTCCACATCGTTTGCAACTATTACTTTAAAGTCCTCAGAGAAGAACTCAGACAACACCTGCCTACACGCACCGCAAGGGTAAGGTAGAACTTCCTTTTGGGGAGAGTAAATTAAAATTTTCTCAAACTCTCTCTTACCTTCAGAGAGCGCCTTAAAGACTGCAACCCTCTCTGCACATATGGTCAGGCCGTAAGAGGCGTTTTCAATGTTAACTCCGGTAAAAACCCCTTCCTTCCCCACCAAAACAGCAGAAACCTTGAATCTAGAGTAGGGAGAGTAGGAAAAAGAGCTAACCTTTTTAGCAAGATTTACTACCTCTGAGAGTTTCACTTTCTAAACCTCCGGAAAGAAAAGACCGTGTTCTTTAAGTTTCTTTACATATTCTAATACCTCTTGGTCTGTAAGGTCGTGGAAATCTTGATAGAAGGAAGCAACGGCAAATGGGAGCTCCCTTCTCTCAACTAAACAGAAAACTTCGTCAAAGTGCTCCTTTAAGAGCTCCTTAGTGTGAACGGGACAAACTGGAGCTACGGCAACCAAGTTATCGGGGGAAAACTTCCTTAAAAACTTAGCAGCAGCAACGGCAGTGTAGCCTGAAGCAAAACCGTCATCAACAACTACTGCAACCTTCCCTTTTAACTCCTTATACCCTACTCCTTTCCTGTAAACTTGATTTCTCCTTAAAACTTCTCGGTGAACCACCCTTGCTATCTCTTCTACGGTTTTACCGGTAAGCATTCCCGCGTATTCAGGGTTTAAAACCACCTTTCCGTCCAAAGTTATAGCCCCAAATCCCGCCTCAGGGTTCCAGGGAATAGGCAACTTCCGAACTACGACTATGTCCATAGAAACTTTAAAGGCCAAAGCCATAGGAAAACCTACCGGAACTCCCCCTCTGGGAATTGCGAAAATAACGCTGTTTTCAGGAAGGGAAAGGTGCCTTGAGAGCTCCCTTCCTGCCTCCTCCCTGTCTTTAAAAAAGGCCATCTCTCCCTCCAAAAGACAATTTTCCATAAATTCAAATTTATAATGGGAGCCATGAAAAGCATTAAGGCAGTATTTAAAGACGGAGCGTTTATCCCTTTAGAGCCCTGCAACGTCCCAAACGGAACCGAGGCCGTAGTAGTCTTCGTTGAGGAAGAAAAGAGGCCCAAGTGGTGGGAAGAGCTCCCGGTTAAAGAAGAGAAAAAGGAGGCCCTTTTAAAGTTTACAGAAAGGGTAAAGAGGTTCTCGCCGATAGACTTAAAAGCAGTCATAACTCCTGAAGGCTTTGAGCTCTTCTTAATTACCCACGACTCACAATCAATGCTAAAACCCATCATGGAAGAGGCACTAAGGGTCTATGAAGAGACTTCAACTTACTTACCCATACAAGTTATAAGTTTAGATAGGCTTAATAGGTGGAAAGAGCAGGGAAGTAGAATCTACAAGCAGATTAAAGAGGGAGTTTCTCTACTGTGAACAGGAAGGAGATTGAGAGATTACCCGTAATGAACCTTGAAGTTACGGAAGTCAAGATATACCCTTTTGACACAACCGGAATCGGAGGAAACGTTAAGGCAGTTGCAAACATTAAGATTAACGGGATACTTGAGATAAAGGACATAAAGATAATATATTCAAACAAGGGATATTTTATCCAGATGCCCTCTAAAAGGAGCAGGAGCGGCGAGTTCGTGCCGATAGTTAACCCCCTTGAAAAGGAGCTCTACCTCCACATAAGAAGGAAGATTTTAGACGAGTATAAACGGATTATGGAGAAGTACGATGAAAAAATTGGTTCTGGCAGTTAGCACATTTGGAATTTTCCTTGGAGGTTGTGCCTCAACTGAGCTTTCAAAAACCGACGCAGCTATGTTGGGAGCTCTCGGAGGAGCAGCAATAGGAGCGGCAACCCACAAACATTACAAGTCTTCTGCAAAAGACGCAGCCATCTACGGAGCAGTTGCAGGAGGAATTCTCGGTTATGTCTTTGGAAGCGACAGAACAAGCACCCACACGGTAAACGCAGAAACCGAATATGACATTAAAACAAAAGACGGAAAGGTAATTCACGTAAGGGAAAGCTGGTACACAGTTGACAGCGAAAGTGCCCCTACGGCGAAGTAGAGAGCTCTTTAAAGTAAGAGAGAAATGGAACCACTACCTCTTTACTCTCAGTGAAAATTCCCTTATCTCCCCCGTAAACGTAAAAGAGCTTCTCATCGTCAACTATGAGGAGGTAGGGACACTCAATCTCCTTTTCTATGTACCTCCCTCCCAACCTCTCAATCTCCTCCTTACAGGGTTTATCAAACTTCCCTACGGCAACCAGCTCCACCTTTTCGGTTAAGTACTTACTCAGGTTCCCTCTACAGCCAAAAGCAAACAAAGGCCTTATACCGGCAATCTTTATACTTTTCCTTGCCGACGAAATCAGACTTACTGCCGTTAAAACTATAGCTTTTTCCCCTTCAACTATAAAAACCTCTCCCTTTTTCTCTCTCTCCTTAGGCTTGGGAACTCTCTTTTCTACTTCTCCAATGAGGCTCCTTAAAAACTTCTCCCTCTTTTCAAACTCTACTTTAAGCTGATAAATCCTATTCATTAGAGCCTCTCTAACAGGAAGGGGAACAAAGAACTTTGGCTTCTTATTGATAACCTGAACGAACCCCTTTTCTTCTAAAGAAGAGAGGGAATCGTAAACCCTCTGATGTGGAACCCCAGAAACCCTTGCCACTTCAGAGGCACTTCCTCCCTCAATCTTCAAAAGAGCAAGATAACACTTTGCTTCATAAGTATTTAGTCCAAACTCCCTTAGCAGTTCTACGGTCTCGTCCAGCTCCATAAGACAAATGATATACTAAAATAAATTCACCACTAAAAAGTGGTTAAGGAGGGTACCATGGAAAGGAGGAAATTCCTAAAGGACACGCTAAAAGTGGGCCTTGGACTAACTGCAGGGTTAGCAGCAGGAGGCATATCCTTTGCCTCAACAAAAAGTGCCCCTCCACTGCCTTGGCCCTATGTTAAACTTGACCCGAAAAAAATTGCAGACTACGCCTACTCTGAGTTCTACAGACACGAGTGCTGCAACGCCGTATTCTCGTCAATAATTAGAGAGCTTGCCCGCAAAGTTGGAGAGCCTTACACGAACCTACCCTTAACTATGATGTGGTACGGAGGGGGAGGAATAGCCGGATGGGGAACAATTTGCGGAACTTTAAACGGAGCGGCTTTAATTTTTAACCTCACTTGTAAAGACTTTAAGCCCATGATTGACGTTTTATTTGACTGGTATCAAAAGACTGCTTTACCTACATACTTGCCTTGCGAAGGCCCTTACTGTAAAAAGCCATTTCCAAAGTCTGTCTCTCACTCTCCCCTTTGCCACGTTTCCGTTCAAAGGTGGTGCAAAGTAGCTTCCGTTTATTTTGGAAGACCAATACTCTACAACAGCAAGGAACGCTCCGAAAGGTGCGCAAGGCTTGCTGCCACAGTCGCCGCTAAAGCAGTTGAGCTTTTAAACGCTTACCACTTTGAAGGGTTTAAACCCCACAAAGTTAAAGGTGCCCAAAAGACCAAAATGGACTGTAGGATGTGCCACGAAGTAGTTATGAAAGAAATAAGCTAGGAGGTTTCCAGTGGAAATATTAAAGGCCTTGAACAGTCTCTTTTCAAACTTTACCCCTGAGTTCATAGCAAACAAACCCTGTATGCTAGAACCTGAGGGACTTTTTGAGCTAATTTCAAAAAACGCAGAATTTGTTTTACTTGACATTAGAACGGAAGCGGAAAGGAAAGTTGTTTCTTCAAACCTTCCAAACTCTGTCTCTATTCCCCTTCATCAGCTCTTTTACCCCGAAAACCTAAACAAGCTACCAAAAGACAGGCTCATAGTAGTTCTGTGCCACACCGGAGAAAGAGCCATAGCCGCCGCTATAGGTTTACTTCTAGCCGGTTTCCCGAAGGTCCAGGTACTCTCGGGAGGAATAGCAAAACTCTCAGAGAAAACGGGAAGGGATACGTTTAAGAAAATAGGGGAGGGGTAGTTCTCTCCCCTTAAAATGTTAAAACCTTATCGCTGTCTAAAATCCACTCTGTTAGGTCGTTCATCGTAGCCTTTTGTGCCCCTTCAAAGTATGGCTTACCTTTGTGAATTCCACACCTAGCCATACAGGTTCCGCAAACCTTGACGGGAACTCCCTTAGCTATAAGCTCTTTTAGCATTGCAACGAGGTCTTGGTCGTAGTTTTCAGGCTTTACAGTCTCGTTCCTTGCAAGGTCAACTGCGTCGTTCATGAGGAAAATCCTTACAACTGCTCCCTTTTCTAAGAGCTTACCGGCAAGACGAAGGGCGTTCCAAGTAATGTCTGTTCCGTCGTAAGGCTCCCTGTTTAAAACGAGCAAGACTTTCACCTTTACCTCCCGTATTTCAAGGTTTCTTTTAAGAATTTTCCGGTCCAAGTGTTTGTCTTAGCCACCTCTTCAGGAGGACCTACGGCAACAACTTCTCCGCCTTTTTCCCCTCCCTCTGGACCAAGGTCTATTATCCAGTCTGCACACTTTATAAGGTCAAGGTTGTGCTCTATTACTAAAACTGTATTACCCTTGTCAACGAGCCTCTGTAAAACGGCTATGAGCTTATTTATGTCGTGAAGGTGAAGACCAGTTGTAGGTTCGTCAAGTATGTATAAGGTTTTCCCAGTTGCTCTTTTAGAGAGCTCCTTTGCCAGCTTAACCCTTTGAGCCTCTCCTCCAGAGAGGGTAGTTGCAGGCTGACCGAGTTTTATGTAGCCAAGGCCTACATCGTAAAGGGTCTTTAGCTTGTTAAATATCTTGGGGTGGTTTTTAAAGAATTCCATTGCCTCTTCAACGGTCATCTCAAGGACTTCGTATATGTTCTTTCCCTTATACCTTATCTCTAAAGTCTCCTTGTTAAACCTCTTTCCTTTGCACACATCGCAAGTTATGTAGATGTCAGGCAAAAAGTGCATCTCAACTTTTACAACTCCGTCTCCCTTGCAGGCTTCGCACCTTCCTCCGGGAACGTTAAAAGAGAACCTTCCCTTTTTGTATCCCCTTGCCCTTGCTTCAGGAGTTGCCGCAAAGAGCTCCCTAATTGGAGTAAAGAGGTCAACGTAAGTTGCAGGGTTTGAGCGGGGCGTTCTACCTATTGGAGACTGGTCAACTCTTATTACCTTGTCAATGTTTTCAAGCCCCTCTATCCTATCGTGCCTTCCCGGAACCAGCTTGCTTTTGTAGAGCTCCCTTGAAACGGCCTTATAGATTATCTCGTTAACGAGAGTTGACTTACCAGAACCGGAAACTCCAGTAATGCACACAAACAGGCCTAAGGGAATTTCCACCGTAATGTCTTTTAAGTTGTTTTCTTTAGCCCCTACTATCCTTAACCACTTACCAGTTGGCTTTCTCCTTTTTTTGGGCACTTCTATTTTTAGCTTTCCAGATAGGTACTTACCAGTTAAGGAATTTTCATTAGCTTTAATTTCTTCTGGAGCTCCCTTTGCAACCACTTCCCCACCGTGAACTCCGGCTCCCGGTCCCATATCAACTATAAAGTCTGCACTCTCTATCGTCTCTACGTCGTGCTCAACCACAACGACGGTGTTGCCAAGGTCTCGGAGCTCTTTTAACGTCCTTATCAGCCTTCTATTGTCCCTCTGGTGAAGCCCTATGCTGGGCTCGTCAAGAACGTAAAGGACCCCTGAAAGCCTTGAACCTATTTGGGTTGCCAACCTTATCCTCTGAGACTCTCCCCCAGAAAGGGTAGATGTTCTCCTGTCAAGGGTAAGGTAGTCTAAACCTACATTAAGGAGGAACTCAAGTCTGCTCTTTATCTCCTTTAAAATCCTCCTTGCAATTATCTCCTTCTGTCCATTAAAGGAAAGGGAGCTTATAAACTCATAACACTTTTTAACGCTCATAGACTCAACTTCGGCAATTGAAAGCCCGCCAATTTTTACAGAGAGAGCTTCCCTGTTAAGCCTTTTCCCCTTACACTCGGGGCAGACAACCTCTTTCATGTAGGGCTCTAAAAGCTCTTTAACCCACTCAGACTCGCTTTCAGAATACCTCCTCTCAAGGTGCTTTACAATCCCTTCGTAGTAGTAAGGCCTGTAATTTCCCCTGTAAAAGGAAACAGTATTAAAAACCCTAATTGACCTTTTAGGGGAATAGAGGAGGAAGTTAAGCTCTTCTTTTGAGAGCTCCTTTAAAGGGGTAAGAGGAGAAATTCCAAGCTCCCTACAGCCAGTTTCTATAAGGTCTTGAAGGTATTCAAACTTGGCCCACTTTAAAACCTCAAATGCTTCAATTACCGGCTTTTCAAAGTCTATTAAAAGGCTTTCGTCAACTGCCATTTTAAAACCGAGACCGCTACACTCTGGGCAAGCCCCTAAAGGGCTGTTAAAGGAAAAGAGGCGAGGGGAGATTTCCTTGAAGCTGAAACCGCAAATCGGACAGGAACCTTTGGTTGAGTAAGTCTTCTCTTCCTTAGTGTCGTAGTCAGCAATAACTACAAGACCTTCAGAAAGGTTAACCGCCACTTCAACAGAATCTGCAATCCTCCCTTTATCCTTTAATGAAACCCTTAGCCTATCAACCACCACCTCTACAGTGTGCTTTACCTTCCTCTCAAGGTTTAAGTTTAAAACCTCTTCGCTCGTGTAGTCTCTACCGTCTATCCTAAAACGCCTAAAACCCTGCTTAACGAGCCTCTCTAGGAGCTCCCTATGCTCTCCCTTCCTCTCCCTGACGACAGGGGCAATTATCAAGATTCTCTTTCCCTCAAGTTTTAAAACCCTATCAACTATCTCATCTACGGTCATAGGCTCTATGGGAACCTTACACTTGGGACAGTAAGGAGTTCCAACCCTTGCAAAGAGAAGCCTCAAGTAGTCGTGAATTTCTGTTGTAGTTCCTACCGTTGAACGGGGATTCCTTGAAACGGTCTTCTGGTCAATAGCTATTGCAGGAGAGAGTCCCTCTATAAGGTCAACGTCCGGCTTTTCCATAAGCTGTAGGAACTGACGGGCATAAGCTGAGAGGCTCTCTACATACCTTCTTTGCCCTTCTGCATAAAGGGTGTCAAAAGCCAGTGAAGACTTACCAGAACCGGAAGGTCCTGTTATTACTATAAGCTTGTTCTTTGGAAGGTCCAAATCCAAGTTCTTTAAGTTGTGAACCCTAACGCCTCTTAATACGATTTTATCTTTCATCTGCCTAATCTAAAGTTTGGTTTTAAAGATAAAATAGAAAATAAAAAAAGGGCTGCAAACGCAGCCCCGTAAACCGAACCTTAAAAGTTTAAGTTTTGTTTTACTTCAAGACAACTTCTTTCCAGTATTCCCTTATTTTCTCCTTAGTGCTTTCAGGAAGGGGAACATAGCCGAGCTTAGCCGCAATTTGGTCTCCGTTTCTAAAGGACCAGTCAAAGAAGTTTATCACGAGCTTGTTCCTCTCCTTCTTCTCCCTTGGAAGGAGAATCATACTTGCGGCAGTTAAAGGCCAGCTGTTCTTGCCTGGCTGAAGAATCAGGTTCCCGGGAAGGTAGAAGTGGGTATCCATGCTCCAGCTTGCGTGTGAAGCTGCAGCCTTAAAAGTCTCTTCTGTAGGTTTAATGAAATCACCCTCTTTACTTTGAAGCTGTGCAGCCGTAAGGTTATTTTGAAGCTTATAAGCGTACTCTACGTATCCAATTCCTCCGGGAGTCTGCTTAACGTAATTTGTAACTCCGGCGTTCCCTTTTGCTCCAATTCCGGTAGGCCAGCTAACTACCTTTCCGTAGCCTACCTTCTCCTTCCACTCTGGGCACACTTGGCTTAACCAGTAGGTAAAGTTCCAAGTAGTACCTGAACCTTCAGCCCTGTGAACAACCGTAATAGGCTGATGGGGAAGCTTCAAGCTGGGGTTGTCTGTTTTAACTTCTTGGTTATCCCAGTACTTAACTTTACCCATAAAGATGTCGCAGACTGTCTTGTTTGAAAGGCGAAGTTCCCCATCACCTACGCCGGGGAGGTTGTAAACTACAACTATGCTACCTATTATAGCAGGGAACTGGTAAAGTCTCCTCTTGTCAAGCTCTTGAGGAGAGAGCATCTTATCTGAGCCCCCAAAGTCAACAACCCTTTGACTTACTTGCCTTATACCTCCACCAGAACCTATACCCTGGTAGTTAACTTTAATTCCAGTAGCCTTGTAATACTCTTTAGCCCAGTTAACGTAAACCGGGTAAGGGAAAGTAGCACCGGCTCCGTTAATTACTACTGAAGCTTTATGTGAACTTACGCTCTTAGAAACTTTCTCTTTTTCCTCTTTTTTCTTCTCAAAACATCCGCTTAACACCAAAGATGAGACAACAAAAAGAGAAAAGAGCCTTAATCTTCCCTTCATTTTACTTCCTCCTCCAAATATATTTAAAAAAAAGCCCCTTAAAAGGGGCTTCCTTAAAAAGAGATTTTAATTAATTTATTTTGAAAAGACCACTTTTTCCCAGTACATTCTTATCGTATCCTTTAAGCTTTTAGGAAGAGGAACATAACCTAGCTTGCTAGCTATTTGGTCTCCATTCTCAAAAGCCCAGTTAAAGAACTTCACTACCTCTTTGTTCTTCTCTACCTTTTCTTTAGGAAGAAGAATCATCGTAGCAACAGTTAAAGGCCAGCTTGTCTTCCCAGGTGCAAGAAGTATGTTCCCCCTACTGTAGAAATGGCACTCCCAATACATATTTGCGTGGGAGGCAGCAGACTTAAAACTCTCTTCCGTAGGCTTTATAAAGTTCCCTTCGGTTGTTTGAAGCTGAGCAGCCTTTAAGTTATTTTGAAGCTTGTAGGCATATTCAACATACCCGATTGCCCCCGGAAATCTTCTGACGTACCCTGCAACTCCGGCGTTGCCTTTTGCTCCAATCCCGGTAGGCCAGTTAACTACCTTACCGTAACCGACCTTTTCCTTCCACCCTGGACATACGTGGCTAAGCCAATAAGTAAAGTTCCAAGTAGTACCTGAACCTTCGGCCCTGTGAATAACTGTTATTCTCATGTGAGGGAGCTTTAAGTTAGGGTTATCTTTCTTAATTAAAGGGTCATCCCAGTACTTTATTTTACCCAAAAATATCTTGCCTACTGCTTTGTTTGAAAGGCGAAGCTCTCCATCTCCTACGCCGGGGAGGTTGTAAACTACAACTATGCTACCTATTACAGCCGGGAACTGGTAAAGTCTTCTCTTTTCAAGCTCAACAGGAGAGAGCATCTTATCTGAGCCCCCAAAGTCAACAACTCTTGCAGTAATCTGCCTTATACCCCCTCCAGAACCTATACCCTGGTAATTTACCTTTACACCGGTTGCCTTCTCGTACTCCTTAGCCCAGCTAACGTAAACCGGATAAGGGAAAGTAGCGCCAGCTCCGTTTAGAGTTTCGCTTCCTGCAAATGAAGGGGTTATGCCTGAAACTACGCCAAGGGTTAAACCTGCTAAAACAGCAAGGGCTCCTCTTCTGTTAACTTTAACCATTTCTACCTCCCTTTAAGGAAAATACTTTTTAAAAAGGGGCGGGGAGGCCCCTTTAAACTACCACTTCACCTGAAGAACGCTCATAAGGGTGTTTGAATCTGAGCTGCCAGAGTTGGTTCCAGCTATAAGCTTATCTTGAGCTAAGGTAAACCTAACGTGGCTGTTTAGGTTGTAGAAAACGCCGTAAACAAAGTGTTTCTTTGTGTCGTCCCCTCCGTTATCAGTATCCCACTTATCGTACCTTCCGAAGATGCCGAGAGGATAGCCAGTAAAGGGCTTAAGTTTAAGGTCTCCGTTAACAGAGTAGCCGTGCTGGTTCTTGTCGTCGCTGTTGTAGTAGTCGTCTTTATCCCAAATATACTGAGCTGCAAGGAGAACGTAAGGGTTGTTGTAAACTGCGTGAACTTGATAAATGTGCCTGTCCATATTCTGGCCTTTGTAGTCAAAGTTATGGGCAGTGTGGCCAGAGAGGGTAAAGCCGTCAAAGAGGTTTAAAGAGAGTCTTGCTTCAATAGACTTTCCAAAATGCTCGCTACTTTCCTCTCCGTGGTAGCCTTCTCCGTTAAAGATTCCAAATTCCCAGGAAGCTATTCCGTACTTACCTTTAAAGTCGGCTCCAAGGTCAGCTGAGTTTATTAGGTGAGCTCCTTTTTTGTTCTCTATTAAGGTTTCTTCAACGTCCCTGTGGAGCCAGCCGTGGTGCTCTTCCCAGTCTATCCAAGGCCTGTGGGCAAGACCAACTTCAACTCCCGTGTAAGGGAGAACGTTGTGGAAGTAAACGTAAGCGTATTTAGCCCTGAAAACGTAAGAGCCTCCGTCAACACTATTAGACTGCTTAACGTCAAAGGTTGTCCTAAAGTAGTCTTTGTCGTTAAAGTATCCTCTAAGCTCCACGTAATCTCTCGTTAACTTAAAAGCGTTCTTGTGAGTAGGTTTTCCTAGGTCAACGTCGTAGTGAATGTAGGCTACTCCGCCTATCTTTATTTTCTTATCTTTAGAAACCAGGGGAACGCCGCCTCCTTGACCTTGTGAAGGAACTTCAATCTCAACAGGTTTCCTTCCTGGTCCGGGAGTAAGGTAAAGTCTTCCTTCTTGGTCAACGTAGAGCTTGCTAACAGGAGTTCCGTTAATTAAGATAGTTGCAGAGCTTGCAGGCTTTACAGGTAGAGCTCCAACAACTCCCGCTACTAAAAGGGCCGTTAGAAACTTCCTCATCTTTCCTCCCTCGCTTCAAGCAAATTTGTTAGAGTTAAATTAGCATTAAGAGTGTTAAAAAATGTTAAAAAGGAGGGGAAAATGAAGAAACTATCTCTATTCCTATTACTATTTTTGCCTTTTCTCTTTTCCTGCACCTACACGATGACCATCCCAGAGACTAAGGTTAACCAAAATTTGAGTAAGTCCTTTCCTATGGAGAAGAAATACTCTTTTACTAAAGTTGAGCTCTTAAACCCCCAAGTTAAGTTGTTGGGAAATGACCAAGCAGAAGTTAAGTTTGACTATAAGGTCTCTATTCCCTTTCTAGGGGAGAAAAAAGGGAAGGTTCAAGCGAAAACCAAAGTTGTGTATGACCCTAAAACCGCTACTGTTTACTTGACAGACTTCCTGCCACTAAACCTTAAAGGAAAAGAAGCGAGCATAGTTTCTCAAGCATTAAAACTTATTGGGAAAGTTCCAGTGTATAAATTTGAAGGGACAAAGGCCAAGCTTATTAAAGGAATAAAAATTGAGAAGGGGAAACTTTTGGTTAAGTTAGGTGTTTAAGGAGCATTTGCTATCTCTTACAGCTGGAATTAAATTTAGAAACGGCGGTTAGAAGCTGTCTGTGTTCATCGCACTCATACTTTACCATTAGAGCGGTTCTTCGGAACCGCTCCTTTTTATTTAACCCCAGTTTTGAGGTAAGTATGGAAGAGAGAGAGATAGTTGAGAGGGTAAGGGAGCTCCTACTGCCTATCCTTGAAGAGGGAGGTTTTGAGCTAGTTGACATAGAGTTTGTAAGGGAACCAATAGGATGGGTTTTAAGGATATACGCCGATAGACCCCAAGGGGGAATAACGATTTCTGACTGTCAGTGGATTAGTGAAAGGATAGGAACCCTTTTAGACGTTGAGGACATAATCCCCCACTCCTATAACCTTGAGGTCTCCTCTCCGGGATTAGACAGGCCATTAAAGGGACAGAAGGACTTTGAGAAACACAAGGGAATAGTAGTTAAGGTAAAAACCACCGAGCCCCTTGACAACCAGAGGAACTTTAAAGGAGAGGTTATCTCAACAAGCAAAGAAGGAGTCGTTATTCACGATGTCTCAAGGAACGCAGAGGTAGAAATTCCCTACGAGAAGATTAAAAGTGCAAGGGTAGATATAGACTCCCTTTTTAGTAAAGAGTAGGAGGAATTTAAATGGAAAGCTTAGGTAAAACCATAGAGCTCCTTTGCAGGGAAAAGGGCATATCAAAAGAAGACGTAATAAAGGCGGTTAAAGAGGGAATCATAAACGCAGCAAAGAAGGCAGGATATAAGGGAAACTTGGTTGTTAAGATAAACGAGGACGGAAAGGACTTTGGAATATACCAAGAAAAGACGGTAGTTGAAGAGGTAAAAGACCCAAATACTGAGATATCACTTAAAGAGGCAAGGGAGCTCTTTGGAGAAAGCGTTAACTTGGGAGATAAAGTTTTAGTTGAGATAAAGACTGAGGAACTTGGAAGAATTGCGGCAAAGGCTGCAGCTCAGGTAATCCACGAGAAGATAACGGAAGCAGAAAGAAGGGCCCTCTACGACTACTTTAAAGAGAAGGAGGGAGACGTTATATCGGGAACCGTTAAAGAGATAAGGAGAAACGGAGACATAGTAGTTGACCTTGGAAGGGTTGTAGGAATTTTACCTAAAGAGGAGCAGATACCCAAAGAGAGATATAGGATAGGAGATAGAGTTAGGGCATACATATACGATGTAGTTTTTGACTACAAAAAGTACAACAGGAAAAAGCCTTCACGGGTTGAAGACTATCCCCCTCCCTACGTTATCCTGTCAAGGACCCATCCCAAGTTCTTAAAAAGGCTTATGGAGATAGAGATACCGGAAGTTGCAGAAGGCCTCGTTGAGATAAAAGCAGTAGCAAGGGAGCCGGGAGTAAGGGCAAAAGTTGCAGTTGACGCAAAGGAGAGTTTCGTTGACCCAGTAGGAGCCTGTATAGGAGTTAAAGGTAGTAGGATTTTACCCATATCAAGGGAACTTTCAGGGGAGAAGATAGAGATTATAAAGTGGCACGACGACGTAGCAGAGCTTGTAGCTGAAGCTCTCTCTCCTGCAAAGGTGATTCAGGCAGAAAGTTATGAGGACGAAAACGGAGAGTTAAGGGTTGAAGTGGTTGTTCCTGACGAGGAACTCTCTTTGGCAATAGGGAAGAGGGGAGTAAACGCAAGGCTTGCCTCTAAACTTGCCGCTCAAGCGGGGCAGGTTGTAGGAATTGACATAATTAAGGAAAGCGACTTTAGGAAGTTAGAAGAGTTAGAAGAGCTAGAGGAGTAATGAGAAGCTGTGGAGGGTGCAGGAAAAAAGAAGAAAAGGAAGAGTTTATAAGGTTTGTTGAGTTTGAAGGGGAGCTCCTTCCCGACCTCTCCTTTAAACTCCCGGGTAGGGGCTACAACGTTTGTCCCTCCTATAAGTGTATAAAGGAATTTACAAAAAAGAGGTTTAAAGGAAAAGTAGATGGAGAAGAGCTCTATAAGAAAACTGTTAGCCTCTTAAAAGACTACTTCCTTCACCTTCTATCCCTTGCCCACAAAACGGGGATAACCGTAATCGGACAGGACCAGATAAGGGAGCTTAAAGACAAGGAAGGAACCCTCGTAATTGCAGAAGACCTAAGCCCCAAAACCGCAGAGAGGCTAAAAAGGGGAGGATGGTTAACCATTGAGGGTATTTTCTCTTCTGAGGAGATAGGGAACTCCTTAAGGAGAGAAAGGAGGGTTGGAGCTCTCTTTATAGAGAAGGTAGGACTTGGCAGAAAAGTTTACAAAGTAGGGGAAAAGTTAGTTAAACTACTAAAGAGCAGGGAGGAGACTTGAAAGGGGTTTTATCCTTTGGAAGCTTAGTTATTGACAATGTTTTGGTTGTAAAGAGGTTTCCTTCAGTAAACGAGACGGTTCAAGTAGATAAGTTCAGGTACACCTACGGGGGAGCCGGAGCAAACGTTGCAGTGGCAGTAAGGAGGCTTGGGGAAAGGAGCTCCCTTTTTGCAGTAGCTGGGAAGGACTTTGAAAAGAGCAACTACAAGTCCCACTTAGAAAAAGAGAAAGTTGACATTAAAGGAGTAATACCGGCTCCCTTTTTAATGCCAAGGAGCTTTATAGTAAGCAGGGAAAACAGCGATGACCAGATTCTTTACTACTACGAGGACAAAAAGGGAACTTCCAAACTCCTTTTTAAAAACGCTAAAAAGGCAGAGGAAATATCAAGGGAATACGAGATAAGCCACTTCTCAACCGGCCACTTTGAGTTCTATTACCACCTTTTGAAAAAGAAAATGGTAAATAACGTAATAAGCTTTGACCCGGGGCAGGAGACCTTCTCATACCCATACAGAGTAGTAAGGATAATTCCATACTGCCACCTTCTATTTATGAACAATCACGAGGCAAAGAGGATTAAGGAGCTGTTAAGGATAAAGAGCATAAAAGAGCTTAAAGGACCAAAACTTATATGTATCTCTTTGGGAGCTAAAGGCTCTATCCTCATTTATAAAGGGAAAACCTACCGAATACCAGCAGTTAAACCTAAAAAGTTAGTTGACCCAACGGGAGCCGGGGATTCTCACAGGGCAGGTTTTCTTGCAGCCCTTTTAAAGGGATATTCAGTTGAGATAGCTGCAAGGATAGCTTCAACGGTAGCCTCCTACACGATAGAAGCAGAGGGGGCACAAACCAGCCTCCCTACATGGGAGCAAGTAGTAAAGAGGTACGAAGAGTTCTTTAAGGAGAAACTCCCGAAGCCTACCTTAAGTTGGGAGGAGATAAAGGGGGAGCTCCTAAACTCCCCTTAAGCAGTCAAGGTTAAGGAGCTTAACTTGGTACTCCTTCCAAAGTTCCTTTAACTTCTCTTTCTCTGCTTCTCTTAACTTCTCCCTCTTAAGCCTTAAAGCTATAAAGTTCCTGGCTTCTTTAAAGGATATGACCTTTTCCGGAAGGTATTTAACCGGGTAAATAACGGCATAACTTGAACTTGAGAGGGAAATTATTATGGGCTTTCTCTCTTTAGGACTATCAAGGGAAAAGAGGGCTACCCCTATTGGGTCTTTAAAGTCTTTGTAGTAAGTCTTCTCCTTAGCGTTAAACTGGCCAAACCTGTGGGCCACCTCTTGCCAACTCTTACCTTTTTCAAGGAGCTCTTTAGCTTCCTGGGCCTTTTTCCTGTCTTTAAAGTAAAGGACAACTGCTTTTACCCTCGGAGGCATCTTAAACTTCTCCTTATTTTCCTCGTAAAAGCGTCTCATCTCTTCGTCGCTTACCTTAATTCCCTGAGAGAGCTCCTTTCTAAAAAGCTCTATCGCCTTACCTGCAAAGTACTCAGTAAACATCCTTTTAAAGGAAGGTTCTTTATCGTACCCCTTTTCCAGAGCCTTTTCGTAGAAATACTTCCTTACTAACTTTTCCTTGAGTTTCTCTTTCTCAAGTTTTCCGTTTTTTCCTGCCTTTCCCTTAACCTCTATTCCGCAACAGCTTGCAACTAAAGTTCCTTTTTCCTCTTTAAACTTTATTCTCTTTACGACCTCTTTATAAATTGAAGAAACGGCCTCGTCGTATTTTTTAACCTTGAGCTCGTTTTCTATAAACTCCCTGTCTGCAGAGTTCATCTTTGAAGGGTCTTTGTTAGGGAAGAGCTCTTTAAACCTCTTAACAATCTCCTCTTGAGTAATTTTGCCTACTCTCCTTTGAGCTTCCCTTGAAACGAAAAGCCTTGAAAGGTAATCTTCCTTAAAGTCTTCCATCTCCTTGTCTAACCCGTACTTAGAGGCAAGTCCTTTTTCTTTAACGTAAAGGAGAACAAGTCTCCTGTTAATCATCCTCTTTAAAAGGTCTTCAGGGTGGCTCTTAAAGAACTCTTTAGCTTTGGGAGTAAGGAGGGTTAAAGTGTACTTGTAGTCGGCTAAAGTTATTCTTATCCCCTTACCTTTAGCTAAAAGGGTTTCATCATTACAGACTTTAGTCTTTCCTTCCTTTAAAGTGTTAGCTGGAGACTTAGCTTCCCCTACCTTTTCCGTTTGAGAGCAGGAAAGGAGAAAAAGCGCAGTTAAAGAGAATAAAAACAGAAACCTTAGCATAACGCCTCCTTGGAAATAGAGTCTTGAGAAAATTATAAAGGGGGGACCAAGTCCCCCCTCCTAAACAAGGCTTCAAGAACAAAGGTTAGTGTTTCTTCCTTCTAAAGCCAAAGAGCCCTAAAAGACCTGAAAGGAGAACTCCCAAGTTTAGTAAGCCAGAAGATGCACTTTGAGGAGCTCCCATAGAACAGCCGCCTCCACCGCCACCTCCGGTAGAAACTTGAGCAGTTGGAGTTGAAGCTCCTTCACCTAAAACTGCAGTAATGAGCTCTCCTGTATTTCCTGCCCTGCCAGCAAGGTTAACAGAGGCTACAAGGTCGTTCCCTACAACCTTTGGCTTGAGCTTGAGTTTCTGAGTCCCCATCTCTATTCCAACTACGGCCTTTGTAGGGTCAACTACCGAGGTCGCGTTTTCAAATGTAAGAGTAAACTCCTGACTAGCAGAATTTATTTCCACTCCAAAGAGAACCTTGTTCATGTTAAAGGCCTTTGCATAGTCAAGGAGCTTTGCAACATCAGTGGAAGAACTTCCAAGTATGTCTGAAATTGAAGTATCCCCGTCGGCAACCTTCACTTTTAAGTCAGCATCTTTCCCGTCAACATTAACCTTAACGTCGTAATCTGTAGCAGAAATCCTAGTAGCATTTACCTCTTGAGGTAATGTTACGGTTTCATCTGCCTTCCTAACGAGTGCAAAGGCAATTTCTCCAACTCCCGGAACTCCTTCCCTTAAAGCAGCAAGGTTAACTGTAAGCTCTTTAGAGTAAGAGTCGTAAGAAGCCCAACCTTTAGAGATGGCTTCACTTAAGGGGACGGAAGTAGGTTTAAAGTTCTCCTTGTCAAGCTCGTAGTAAACCTTCTCCCCTTCAGATACCCTTATCTTGTGAATCCTTGCGTAGTTGATTGAAAGGGCATCAGGAGAAGCAACTTTAAGGTTAGCAAGGTTAAACTTAATTTTATCAATGTACTCTGAAGGAATTATAGGAGTAAATACTGGAACATAGCCTTCGCCGGAAGCTTCAAGAATTTCCTTTGCGTGGTGTTCAAGACCTAAGAGCTCTGGCATTTCGTTCATAAACCTAATAACTATTGCTCTCCTTGGAACTTCATCACCAGTAAGGGCTTCAGTCTCAACTTCCGCTTTTACTCCGTCAAACTTCATCTTCCAAGTTGAAGTTTTACCCGGCAGGGCAAAGGCTATTCCGCTAATGCCGGAGCTCTCAACGGGAATTGGAACCAAGTGCCTGTCAACGTCAAGGCCGTTAGAGAGGGCGTTAACGAGGATATCTCCGCTGGTAGTAATCATAACCTCTTTATCGCCCATTTTGCCGTACTTTGGAGTTCCGTCGGGATTTTCCGGAGAGTTAAAGAAGACCCTAACTGCCTCCTTGTAAGCCTCCGCAGGTATCTTAACGGGAACTGTTACTATCTTCCTACCTAAGCCAAAGAACTTGATGTGTCCGTTTTTGTCTTTCTCTACTAAACTACTAAGCTCGCTACTTGAGCTTATCTCTGCCATGTTTGCTTGAGGAAGCCTTCCGTTAAGGGCATCGTGGCAGGAAGAGCAGTTAAGGGTTTCGCCGTTAACGGTCTTTCCAGCTCCGAGGGCGTACTCTTTCGGGAGGACTCCGTGGTCTATGCTAAATGGAGCCGTCCAGATGTAAAAGACAGGGTCCGGATTGTGAACCCCCTCTGTTTTTAAGACTTCAGTTAAAGCCCTCTTCATTGCCTCATACTCGGCGTCAGTATCTATCTCAGGTAAGTAATCCCCGTTATCGTCGCAGATGTAATCTCCGAGTATCGTTTTAACGCAGACTTTACCGTTTTCAATAAAGTAAGCAGGAACTCTCTTTTCAGTCTGCCCTGCCGGCAACAGGCCACTTGAAGCGGCATCTGACTTAACGGCACCGTCTAGGGCAGCTGCCATCTCTCTAGTGTAAAGGACCTTCCCTGTTGACTTGTCGTACCAAGTAACGAGAGTGAGAGGGTCGGCAATCCTGTACATAAACTTCTGGGCGCCGGGTCTATCGGGCCTAAAGCCGTTGTTTATTATCACTGGAGCCCAAGCCCAAGGGAAAGAGTTTTCAGGAACTTTCCAAATTCCAAAGGCATCTTGATTAAGCCTTAAAGCAGCCTGCCTTGGGTCAAAGTCTACTTGGTATATTGGAACAACAGTGTCTGTTCCGTTATCGGTCCTGACTATGCAGAAGGGCTGGGGAGCTCCATAACCTCCAATTGGCATGAAGGGACCAAATCCCGGAGTAAACATACTTTCAGGAAGTTTTTGAACGGTCCCGTTAGCAAGGTCGTAATTTAACATCCTGTTGTCAAAGTTGTAAGAGTAGCCTAAAACGTCATAGAAAGTCCTAAAGGTCCAGTGGGTCTTGTAGGGAATGTGGCACACTTCACAGGACACGGTCTCCATGTGAACAGAAGCAGCGCCTTTTGGTCCAAAAGCGTCAGAGTGGACTTCAGCTGCAAGCTCCCTTGAACCCCCAAAGTGGCAGTCTAAACAGGTCTTTAAAGAAGGGTTGTAGTCTAAAGACTGGTCCCAGTGGCCTCCCCAGTCGTTACCCTTAAGGAAGTCGTGGTGTATCGGGTGGTACTCTTTCTCTTCAGGGGAAAGGGTTCCTTCACCGTGGCAGGAAAGACAGGTCATGCTTCCCTTTTCACTGTCAAAGTGAACGTCATATCCAATGGGAATGTCGTCAAAGGAAACAACGGACTTAGCCTTTAACATCCTATCAAAGGCCTGTTGTTTTTGGGTGCTGTTAGAAAAGTCAACTCCAACAAAAGCATCGGCAGGTAAGTTCCCTTTATCTTCTCCTCCCCTGTGAAGGTCGTAGGAAAAGACATCTCCCCTTTTAACAACCTCAGCACCAAGTCCTAAAGTCCCTTTTCTTGTTACCCAAGCGTAAGTAGGAGTGCCGTTTACGCTACCGTCCTGATAAGGTATTGCCATGTGGCAGTAGGAACACACATATCCCCACTCCTTATCTTTGTTTCCTCTGTGCATAGTAGGATACGGATTAGAAGCAGTCCCTAACGAGGTAGGAACCGAATAGGTATAGTCTTCGGGCTTAACCTCGGTTGAAGGGGTATCCTTATCTCCAACCCTATTTTCAAGAATAGGCAAAGCAACCGCTCCGTCGCTACTAAACTCTTTTTTGTCATAGTAAACCTCAGGTCTCCAAAGGCCGTTTTCGTCTTTAACGAACCTTACGTATGCAAGTGGAACGCCGTCCCCGTCAGTGTCAACTCCCATTAAAGAAGCAGTTGATATGTACTTAAAGAAGAACCCTGCAAATGTCCTATAGACAACTTCTCCGTTGTCGTCCTTAAAAGTGGCGGCACCGCCGTTTACGTAAACCTCCCCTCCGTCCTTATCTTTTGTAGATTCTGGGTGCTCAAAGTAAACCACCCTCGCTACTTCCCTTGTAGCACCGTTAGCGTTATTTGGGTAGAGAAAGAACTTAAGGTTCTGATTCGTTGAGTTCGTAATGCTGTTTGCCAAATTGGGGTCGTGGTAAACTGAGTTTAAAACTGAGAGGGGAACAGAGTTGTAGTAAGCGCTGTCAACCTTTGCAACTGTTTTACCGTTTATCACCTCTCCTATTTTAGGCGGGAAACCTAAGGATATGACTATAGTCTCGTTATCAGAAGTCATACCCTTAAAGACCATAACCCTTGGGTTTGCAGGCATTATGGGGTATATTTCCGTATTCCCGTCAACTGACTTTATCTTTTTACTAGAAGAGGCGTCTGCGTGGCACATAAAACAGTCTGTGTCGTTAACTCCTGACCTCTTAAAGTTAAAGAGACCGGGCTTTCCAAGGTACCCAGCTCCAACCTCATAGTCAGAGTAGCCTAAAAAGTCTCCGTCTATTCCAACTTTTGAAATTAAAGAGTCGTCGTGGATAAACCATCCTTTATTTTCAAGGGACTCAAAGTCTGCATCTCCTAAACGCTCCTTTAAAGCCTCGTCTAGAGGCTTCTCTTCCCTTCCAAACTCAGCTGCCCCTCCTCCTGCATGACAGGAATTACAAGTTATGTTGTGGTTCATAGTGCCCATGTCAAAGTTAAAGCCTTTGTAAGCGTTGGCGTCAGCAGGATTTATGCCGTCAACGGAGCCGTCAGGAACTGCAGGGTCGTTAAGAGGGTGTTTTGCCGCCAACTGGCGGTAGGAAGGTGGTCACCAACCTCCGTAGTGGGACTTACTTCTAAAGTAGCGCATCTTTAAAACGACGTTTGTAACAAAGTCCTTGGTTCCCGTGTCGTCCCCTTTGGTCTCGCTGTCCATCCAACCCATGTCGTGAAGGCCAACTGCTCCGTGGTGGGAAGCCCTAATATCCGTGATTATGTTCTCGTGGCACCTACCGCAGGTTTTCTCAAAACTAATGGGAGTTCCCTTGTAAAGGGTTACGCTGTTGCCGTCCTTGTCCTGAACTGTTAGAGTCTCGTTTGAGGAGCTGATAACTTGGTACTCAGAATTTCCGTTAACGTCAATGAGCTTTACTGGGTCGTGTTGAGCTGAAGCTTGGGAGGCAAGTATTGCAGATAGTATAAAACCTGTAGTAAGGTTAAGCTTACTCCTCCTCCACTTTTTTCCCATAGACCACCTCCAATTGGCTTACGATGCAGGTTATATTATTTTAACAAAATTTGAATAATGAAAAAAGTTTATGTAAGGAAAGTTTAATGTTTTAGGTAAAAAGAAGCCCTATAGGGCTTCCTTTACTTTAGAGATAAAGAGGTTAAAGGCATCTTGAAGTTTTGAAAGGTCCTTAACTCCCCCTTGGGCAATTTCTGGCCTTCCCCCGCCCTTTCCACCTAAGAGAGGAGCTACTTCTTTGATTAGGTCTCCGGCTTTAAGTTTCTCCGTTAAGTCCTTTGTTAGAGCAATAAGGAGGGTAGCCTTCCCATCTTTAGTGCCAACAAGCATTAAGGCACTCTTTCCTGCCTTGTTCCTTATAAGGTCTGCAAGCTCTGCCAGTTCTTTTCCACTAATTCCTTCAACCTTTGAGGTTATTATCTTTACTCCCTTAAACTCAAGAGCTCCTTTAAGGATTTCTTCAACTTCGGTTAAAGCAAGCTTTCTCTTTAACCTCTCTAGCTCCCTTTCCTTCTCTTTTAACTCCTCTTTTAGTCTCTTTACTTTGTCTAAAATCTTTTCTTGAGGGACGTTAAGTTGAGACTTAAGGAGCTCCATTAAGTCCTCTTTCTCCCAGAAAAGCCTTTGAGCCTCCCTGCCAACTACAGCTTCAACCCTTCTTGTTCCAGCGGAAACGGAGGATTCAGAAATTAACTTAAAAAAGCCAATGTCTCCGCTCCTATTAACGTGGGTTCCACCGCACAGCTCTACGCTAACCCCTCCAACGTCAACAACTCTTACCCTTTTACCGTACTTCTCTCCGAAGAGGGCAATTGCCCCTCTTTCAAGGGCCTCTTCGTAGTCCATCTCTTCAACTTTTACAGGGTAGTTTGCAAGAATCCACGAGTAAACAAGCTCCTCAACCTGGCGGAGCTCCCTTTTAGAGGGGGCTTCAAAGTGGGTAAAGTCAAACCTGAGCCTGTCTGGAAGGACCAGCGAACCGGCTTGCTTTACGTGGTTTCCCAAGACCTCTTTAAGGGCTTTGTGGAGAAGGTGGGTGGCAGTGTGAGCCCTCTTTACGGCTTCCCTCCTCTCTTTGTCAACCCTTGCCTCAACAAAGTCTCCTACCTTTAAAAGGCCGTTTATAACTTTAACTTTGTGTCCTATCAGGTTTTCGGTAATGTTTTGAGTATCAACTACCCTGCAGTAGCAGTTGTTCCCTTCAATCTCACCAGTATCTCCAACCTGACCTCCCTTTTCGGGGTAAAAGGGAGTCCTGTCTAAAATTACGAAGCCCTCTTCTCCTTCTTTAAGGCTTGAAATAAGGTCCTCTCCTTTCAAGATTCCCAATACCTTAGCGTACTCTTCAAGGTGCTCATAGCCGGTAAACAAGGTAGGACTCTTTATTGAGAGCTCCTGTATTTCAGGGGAGACTACCTTTTGAACTCCTCCTTTCCAAGCCTTCCTTGCCCTTTCTTTTTGCTCCTTTAAGAGCTCCTCAAAACCTTCAACATCAACCTCCATTCCTTCGTCCCCAGCAACTTCTAGAATAAGGTCTAGGGGGAAGCCAAAGGTATCGTACAGTTTAAATACCTCCTTTCCTGGAATTAACCTTTTACCCTGCCCCTTTAATTCCTCTATAAGCTCTTGAAGTATAAAGAGTCCCCTTTCTAAAGTCCTTGAGAACCTTTCCTCTTCTCCCTTTACGACCTTCTCTATTACCTCCTTTTCCCTAAGGAGCTCCGGGTAGGCACCGCCCATAAGCTCTACCACTTTCCTTGTCCCCTCGTAAAGGAAAGGCCCCTTTATACCTAAAAGTCTGCCGTGCCTTGAGGCCCTCCTTATTATCCTCCTTAAAACGTACCCTCTCCCCTCGTTTGAAGGGAGAACTCCGTCGGCAACAAGGAAAGTCATAGCCCTTAGGTGGTCTGCAATGACCCTCATAGAGATGTCCTTTTTCCTGTCTTTCCCGTAGGGAATACCGCTAACTTCTGAAGCCCAGCTAACGAAAGGAAAGAGGAGGTCTGTCTCGTAGTTTGAAGAAACGTTCTGCAAAACAGAAGCTATCCTCTCAAGACCCATTCCAGTATCTATTGAAGGCTTTAAAAGGGGCCTTAAATTACCCTCTTCGTCCCTTTCATACTCCATAAAGACCAAGTTCCATATCTCTAAGTACCTATCACAATCGCACTTGCCTATACCGCAGTTTTCACCACAGGAGAACTCCTCTCCCCTGTCGTAGTAAATCTCACTGCAAGGACCGCAAGGTCCAGTATCTCCCATTGCCCAGAAGTTATCTTTATCTCCAAGTCTAAATATCTTTTCCTTCGGAAGGCCTATTACTTCATTCCAAATCCTGTAAGCTTCGTCGTCCTTTTCGTAAACAGAAACAAAAAGCTTGTCAATTGGAAGTTTAAAGACTTCTGTTATAAGCTCCCAGGCAAACTTTATGGCTTCTTCTTTAAAGTAATCTCCAAAGGAGAAGTTCCCCAACATTTCAAAAAAGGTGTGGTGCCTGCCGGTTTTACCTACGTTCTCAAGGTCGTTGTGTTTACCTCCGGCCCTCATACACTTTTGGCAACTGGTTGCCCTTTTAAAGGGGGGTTTTTCTTTACCTAAGAAGTAGTCTTTAAACTGAACCATTCCGGCGTTTGTAAAAAGGAGGGTAGGGTCGTTTTTTGGAACGAGGGGAGAGCTCTTAACTTTAACGTGGCCTCTATCTTCAAAGAACTTTAAGAAAGTTTCCCTTATCTTGCTTCCGCTCCACTTCATAGTCTCTCCTCTTCTTGTTTTCCGTCAAATTCTATTAAACTTTTAGCTTAAAATGTGGGAAATCTCAGAGTAGGAAAACCCCCTTGAATTTAAAAACCTTTTTGCCTTTTCTCTATCTTTACGGTCTTTTAGGTTGTACCTCTTTGATAAGAGCTCCTTTACATACGAGTAGTCAAAGGGATAGGTAAGCTCTACCTCTCTTACTATGTTCTCGTTAAACCCTTTCTGTCTTAAACTGTAAGATATCTTCTTCTTTCCCCAACCCTTTTTCTCCTTCTCTTCAAAGTAGTTCCAGACAGTTTTGTACTCGTTTAAGTAGCCCTGAGAGGAGAGCTCCCTTAAAACAGAATCTAAAGCCTCCTTAGCACACGAGGGAAACTTCTCCTTTAGCTTACGCCTTAAAGCCTTTTCTGAATAATCCTTCCTTGAAAGGAGAGTAAGGGCGTAGGAAAAGAGCTCCTTAAAACATACCACTAGAAACTATCCCCTCTATCTTAAGCCTTAAGTCGTCTGGCTTGGAAGCGTATTTAAGGGCATCTTCTTTAGTAATTAGTCCCTTTTTCCAAAGGTCATACAAGGACTGGTCAAAAGTCTGGGAGCCGTAAACTTCCTTCCCTTTCTCTATGAAGCTTGGAATCTCACGGGTTAATTCAGGGTTAATAATTCTTTCCCTAATAGCGTCAGTTACAATCATAACTTCAACGGCAGGAACCCTACCTTTACCGTCTGCCCTTGGAATGAGCCTCTGGGATATTGTAGCCCTTAAAACGGAAGCAAGCTGAAATCTTACTACCTGCTGCTGGTCTAAAGGGAAGAAGGAAACTATCCTGTTAACAGTCTCTTTTGCGTCAAGAGTGTGAAGGGTTGAAAAGACCATGTGGCCGGTTTCGGCAGCGTCAAGGGCAGTTTTTACAGTTTCAGTATCCCTCATTTCTCCAACAAGTATAACGTCAGGGTCCTCCCTTAAGGCAGCCCTAAGTGCAGTTAAAAAGTCATCTGCATCCGTTCCAATCTCCCTTTGGTAAAAGACAGACTTTTTATCTTTGTGAAGGTACTCAATTGGGTCTTCAATAGTTATAACTACGCGGGACTCCTTCTTATTAAGCTCGTTGAGCATTGCAGCCAAAGTAGTTGACTTTCCTGAGCCTGTAATTCCAGTAACGAGAACTAAACCTTTACGGTATAGGGCTATATCTTTAACAACAGGAGGAAGGTTCAGGTCGTCAATTTCTGGAACCTCAGAGGGTATTGCCCTCATTACTATTGCGAAAGTTCCTCTCTGCCTAAAGATGTTTACCCTAAACCTGCAAATTCCAGGAAGTGAGTAGGCCAAGTCTATATTTTTTATGTAAGGAATTTCCTTCCACTTTTCTAGAGGAAGTATCTTCTTTACAAAAGAGTCAATCGTTGCCACTTCTAAGGGAGGAGCATCTAACTTAACGAGCCTCCCGTTAATTCTGAAAGTGGGAGGGCGCTTTGCCCTCAAGTGAACGTCAGAAGCTCCCAGCTGATAGGCTTTGATTAACAATTTATCAAGGTCAAGATTGACCATTTAAAGCCTCCAAGATTTTCTCCTCCAGCTCCTTTGCAACCTCCTTGTTTTCCTTTAAAAAGAGCCTTGCGTTCTCTTTCCCTTGACCGAGCTTTACGCTTCCAAAGGAGTACCAAGAGCCGCTCTTTTTAACTATGCCGAGCTCCTCTCCAAGGTTTAGAAGGTCTGCTTCCCTAGAAATCCCTTCTCCGTAGTAAACTTCAACTACGGCTTCCCTAAAAGGAGGAGCAAGTTTGTTCTTAACCACTTTAACTTTAGCTTTATGGCCTATCCTCTCTTCGTTTTTTCCCTTTATCTGGCCTGCGTTCCTGATTTCAAGTCTCATTGAGGAGTAAAACTTTAGAGCTCTTCCACCTGTAGTAGTCTCCTGAGGGCCACCGTAGCCCATCATACCTATCTTTTCCCTTACCTGGTTTATAAATATTAGAGCTCCGTTGCTCTTGCTTACAGCCGCAGTCAACTTCCTCAAGGCCTGAGACATTAACCTTGCCTGAAGTCCAACGTGAGACTCTCCCATGTCTCCCTTTATCTCTGCTTCCGGAACTAAAGCTGCAACAGAGTCAACCACGATTACGTCAACGGCCCCGCTGCGGACTAAGGTCTCGGCAATCTCAAGGGCCTGCTCTCCGCTGTCTGGCTGAGAGATAAGGAGCTCCTCAAGGTTTATACCCAACGCTTTGGCGTAGGTAGGGTCTAAAGCGTGCTCAGCGTCAATAAAGGCGGCAACTCCTCCTTCCTTTTGAACGTTTGATATAACGTGAAGGGCCAAAGTGGTTTTCCCTGAAGACTCGGGTCCGTAAATCTCGGTTATCCTACCCCTTGGAATTCCGCCTATTCCTGTAATCCTGTCAATTGAGATTGAACCCGTTGAAATTGCGGGAACTTTCTCAACAGGCTTTTCTCCCAGAAACATTACGGAGCCTTCTCCAAACTCCTTCTTAATCATCTTAATGGCGCTCTCAAGAGCTTTCCTCTTTTCTTCCTGCATAAAAACTCCCTTAATAGAGGTTTTAAAGTTGGCGGAGAGGGCGGGATTTGAACCCGCGGTAGGGGCCTTTACCCCTACACCCGATTTCGAGTCGGGCGCCTTAAGCCAGGCTCGGCCACCTCTCCTACCTTAAGAGCTTAAAAAACTCCGTTAAGAGCTCTTTAGCCTCTTTAAGCTCAACTTTTAAAACAAAGGGCCTGTGGTTTACCCTACTATCGCTTAAAAGAGAGTATAAGCTCTCAACCCCTCCAAACTTAGGGTCTGGCACAGAGTAAACCACCCCTTTAATCCTTGACTGGATTATAGCACCGGCACACATAAAGCAGGGCTCAACGGTTGAATAAAGGACGCAGTCTTCAAGCCTCCAGGAGTTTAACTTTAAGGAAGCTTCTCTTATAGCTAAGAGCTCTGCGTGGGCGGTAGGGTCTTGCAAGAACTCCTTTCTGTTAAAAGCTCTTGCTATAACCTCTCCATTCTTTACAATTACAGAGCCTATGGGAACTTCGCCGTAAGAGAAGGCCTTTTTGGCTTCCTTGAGGGCCTCTTTAAGGAAAGTTAAGTGTTCCATAGAGGTTCTCTAAGTGGCGCGCCCGGCAGGAGTCGAACCTGCAACCTTGGGATCCGTAGTCCCACGCTCTATCCAGTTGAGCTACGGGCGCAAAATTCTGGAATAAATTTATCCCTGCTAAATGGGTTTTCAACCTAAGCAAAAGGTAAATCTTAAAGGGAGGAAAGATGGAAACAACCTACAACCCTCAACTATTTGAAGATAAGTGGTACAACTTCTGGCTTGAAAAGGGCTTTTTCCACGCAGACTCAGAAAAAGTTATTAAAGGAGAAAAGGAAAAGTTCAGCGTCGTTTTACCTCCTCCCAATGTAACGGGAGTTCTCCACGTAGGGCACGCCTTAAACTCAACCCTTCAGGACGTTATATGCAGGTGGAAAAGGATGAAGGGGTATGAGGTATGCTGGGTTCCAGGAACAGACCACGCAGGGATAGCAACCCAGTGGGTAGTTGAGAGGGAGCTTGCTAAAGAAGGACTAACCCGCCACGACGTTGGAAGGGAAGAGTTTTTAAAGAGAGTCTGGGAATGGAAGGAAAAATACGGCAGCAGGATAATAAACCAGCTTAAGAAACTAGGAACCTCCTGCGACTGGGAAAGGGAAAGGTTTACAATGGACGAAGGCTTCTCAAAAGCCGTAAGGAGAGCCTTTGTCTCCTTATACAAGGAAGGCCTAATTTACAGGGGAAAGAGGCTTATAAACTGGTGTCCCAGGTGCCATACGGCCCTTTCTGACCTTGAAGTTGAATACGAAGAGGAGCAGGGAAACCTTTGGTTTATAAGATATCCGCTAGTTGATGGGGAAGGCTTTATAGTAGTTGCTACTACAAGGCCTGAGACTCTCCTTGGAGACGTTGCAGTTGCAGTTAACCCGAAAGACAGCAGGTATAAAAATTTAATCGGTAAAAAGGTTAAGCTTCCAATAGTTGGAAGGGAAATACCGATAATAGCCGATGAGTATGTTGACCCAGAGTTTGGAACAGGAGCCGTAAAGATAACTCCAGCACACGACTTTAACGACTATGAAATAGCCCAAAGGCACGGCCTTCCCTCAATTCAGATAATGGACGATTGGGGAAGGATTACCGTTGCTCCCTTTAAAGGTTTAGACAGGTTTGAAGCAAGGGAAGCGATAGTCTCCCTTTTAAATGAAGAGGGACTCTTAGAGAAAGTTGAACCTCACACCCACTCTGTAGGCCACTGCTACAGGTGTAAAACCGTAATAGAGCCCTACCTAACCGAGCAGTGGTTCGTAAAGACAAAACCTTTAGCAGAAAGGGCAATAGAGGCTGTAAAAAGCGGAGAAGTTAAGTTTATACCTAAACAGTGGGAAAACACCTTCTTTGACTGGATGTACAACATAAGGGACTGGTGTATTTCACGCCAGATATGGTGGGGCCACAGGATACCTGCTTGGTACTGCCTTGAGTGTGGCCACGTAAACGTAAGTGAAGAGACACCTAAAAAGTGTGAGAACTGTGGAAGCGAGAATCTAAAGCAGGATGAAGATGTTCTAGATACCTGGTTTAGCTCTTCCCTTTGGCCTTTTGGAGTTTTCGGCTGGCCAGAGGAGACACAAGACTTAAAGGCATTTTACCCAACAGACCTTTTAGTCACAGGCTTTGACATTATCTTCTTCTGGGTAGCAAGGATGATGATGATGGGCTACCACTTTACAGGGAAAAGACCCTTTTCTGACGTTTACGTTCACGCCCTTGTTAGGGACGAAAAGGGCCAGAAGATGAGCAAGACCAAGGGAAACGTAATAGACCCCTTGGAGATGGTAGAGAAGTACGGAGCTGACACTTTAAGGTTTACGCTTACTGCACTTGCAGCACAGGGAAGGGACATAAGGCTTTCAGAGAGGATAATTGAAGGGTACAGGCACTTTGCAAACAAGGTGTGGAACGTTGCAAGGTTCGTTTTAACTACAACAGAGGGGATAAAGCCAGAAGGGGAGACAGATTACTACCCAGAAGACCTGTGGATATTAACTAAGTTCTCCCAAGCAGTTGAGGAGTACGACAGGGCACTTGAGAACTACAGGTTTAACGACGCGGCAAAGGCAGTTTACCACTTTATCTGGAACGAGCTTGCAGACTGGTACGTTGAGTTTACAAAGCACAGGTTATATAGAGGAAGTGAAAAGGAGAAAAGGGCTGCAGCCCATACTCTACTTTTAGTTTTAAGGGACTCAATGAAGCTACTTCACCCTATAATGCCGTTTATAACGGAAGAGATATACCAGAAGCTTCCAAATAAGGACGCAGAGTCTATAGTAATAGCACCTTGGCCAAGTAAAGAGTGCTGTTCATTTCCGAAAACTGCAGAGCTTGTAGAGGTGGTGAAGGAGTTAATTAGGGGAGTTAGGAACTTAAAGGCAGAGCTCTCAATTCCTCCATCACAAGAGGTAGAGGTTTTCATAAAGAGCTCAAACCAGGAGCTCCTTAAAGTAATAAGCAAACTAGAACCTTCAATAAAGCAGTTGGCCAGAGTTTCAAGGATATCCCTTACAGAGACTCAACCCTCTCAAACTCTCTCTTTCTTCTTGCCGGAACTTGAAGTTTACGTGAAAGTAGGTGAGCTAATTGACCTAGAAAAAGAGATAGAGAGGTTAGAAAAGAAACTTAAAAAGTTGAGCAAAGAGATAGAAAAGCTTGAAAAGAAACTCTCTAACAAGAACTTCTTAGAGAGAGCTCCCAAAGAGGTAGTTGAGAAGAACAAAGAAGAGTTAAGGGAGGCAAGAGAGCTCCACTTAAAATTGGAGAAAACCCTATCTCAGCTTAAAAATCTCACTTAGCCCCTTTCGGGGCTCTTCCCTTTAAGGTTTAACTTTCCTTACCAACTTTAAAATCAAGGCCTTCTGGGTGTGAAGGCGGTTTTCCGCCTGCTCCCAGACAACAGAGTTATTCCCCTCTATAACCTCTTCAACTACCTCTTCTCCCCTGTGGGCAGGAAGACAGTGCATAAAGAGGTAGTCTGGCTTTGCGTGCTTTACAAGTTCTTGGTTAACTTGATAATCCATAAAGAGCTCCCTTCTCTTTGAAGCCTCCTCCTCCTGTCCCATAGAAGCCCAAACGTCTGTGTAAACGACATCAGCTTCTCTTACAGCTTCAACTGGGTCGTTGGTCAAAACGATTTTAGCTCCCGTCTTTTCTGCAATCTCCTTAGCCTTCTCAACGTAAAAGGGCAAAGGCTCGTACCCTTTGGGAGTTGCAGCGTAAAACTCCATTCCCACATAAGCGGCGCCTATAAGCCAAGAGTTGCACATGTTGTTCCCGTCCCCTACATAAGCCACTTTTAACCCTTCAAGCCTCCCTTTATACTCCCATATAGTAAAAAGGTCAGCAAGGACTTGGCAAGGGTGTTCTTCATCGGTTAAAGCGTTTATAACGGGAACATCAGAGTAAAGGGCGAGCTCTTCAACCCTCTTTTGGGAAAAGGTCCTTATAACTATAAGGTCAACGTACCTTGAAAGGACCCTTGCAGTATCCTTAATCGGCTCTCCCCTTCCAAGTTGAGAGCCTTTCGTATCCATGTAAACTCCGTGCCCTCCAAGTTGATAAACTCCAACTTCAAAGGAGACCCTCGTTCTGGTAGAGGGTTTTTCAAAGATAAGGGCAGCAGTAAAGCCGTCTAAAGGCCTATAAAGCTCCCCCTTCTTCACTTTCTCTTTTAAGAAAGCAGAAAGGGAAATTATGTTCTCTATAAAGAGCCTGTCGGCATTAAGCATTGAGACAAAGTCTTTCATCAAAGCCTCCTTATACCTACCTTTTCATAGAGAATTGAAACTTCCCTTTTAAGGGAAGAGAGCTTGCTTTCAAGCTCTTCAGAGAAAATTTTAAGCTCTGAGAGCTCCCCAGATAATTTTAAGAGCTCCCTTTCCAACTCTTCAACCCTAAAAGATAAAGACTTAAAAGAAAAGTAGAAGGCTATCAAAAAGAGGAAAAGAGCAACGAGAGAAAAGAAATTTAATATGAGTAATAACTGAACCATTCCTCTACCCTCCCTTTAAGAACCTTATCCTTTAAAGTTTCCTCTTGAGACTGGTTAAGAGTTAGAAAAGAAGTCTCTCCAGATGGGAAAAGGCTAAAGAGAGAAAGGTAGCCGTCTCCCTTCCTTAAATTTACCACGAAACAGGAAACCCCTTTTAGCTTAAAACAGAACTTACTAGTAAGCTCCCTACTGACTAGCCTTCCCGGAACGACTACCGACTCTAAAGGGTAAGGAAAACTTAAACTCTCTCCACCAGAGGAAAGTAAATTCCTCTTAAAGTCAAAACAGAGCTCCGGGGAGCTCCCAAAGGAAAAGAGCTCCCCAACAAAAGCCCTATACCTGTTTTTAAAAGCGTCCTCTGAGTTTAGAGAGCGCCTATAAAAAGAGGGAAAAGCCAAAAGGAGAGTTAAGCTCAGTATAACTAAAACGATTAAGAGCTCCAGCAGGGAGAAAGCCCTCATAGCGTATCAATCTCCACCTTTGAAGAGGTTATAAGGACTTTGCCTTCCACGCAAAACTCCCTTACGGGACAGTTGTTAAGCTTAGGCCTTTCCCCGTCTTTCCTGTAGTGGCAACCGTACTTGCTTAAAAGCCAAAGGGGACGAAAGAGCTCTATGGGAGCTAAGTCGCTGTCCTTCAAAGCCTCCCTCCAAAGCTCTATAACCCTTTTCCTTATAGTTTCGGTAATCCCCTTAGAAGAGTACTTCCCTCTTATGCAACCGGTTGTAAATGTAGCCCTTGCAACGTGCACATCTACCGGTATGGGGAGCTCCTTTAAGTTCTTAAAGGGAAGTTTCAGCTTCTCCTTAATACTCCTAATCCAGTGGGGAAATATCTTTATCCCAGAGAGGCTCGGAAACTCACCTTTCCTGTTTTCTAAGAAGTCTTCAAACATCCTTTTAACATCGTAGTCGTATTCTTCAAAGAGCTTTACCACGCTCCCACCGTAGGACTCCCCCAAGGAAAGGGAAATCCTCTTCCAGATTTCAAGGTCTTTGTGTTTCTTCTTTGCAAGGCCGTGCTTTTTTAAAGCCCAAAGGAGCTCCTTTTCTTCCCTCCTTGAGACCTCGTTAGGCTCAAAAACCCAACTTACCTCTTCATCTTTAAGGGTATTAATTGAACTTTCCCACAACTCTTTTGCGTTCCTCATGTAGTCTAAGGCCGTAGTTAAAGTAATAACTAAGAGCGTCTTTTCAAGACTAAGCTCACCTAGAAGTTCGGTCAAAAGGTCGTCAGGGAGCTCCTTGTGTCCAAATATCCCCCCTTCCTCTAAAGCCTTTTCCAACCTAAAAGCAACCTCCTTTCCCCTTTCCGGATAGAGCTCCAGCTGAACTTTGCTCAAAACTCTCCCTCCTCTATTAAATTAGCTCTATTATAATAGTCTCTGAAAATGAAACTTAAGGAGGAAAGTTGGGCCTCTTTGACCTTTTTAGGAAAAAAAGCGACGAGGAAATCTTCCTTGAAGCGGTAGAGAAAAAGGACTATCTGGAAATTGAGAGGCTGGGAAAGAAACTCCTTAAAGAAAAACCTCAAGAGCTCTCAACTCTCAGACACTATGCAGAAGCTTTAGTAAAGCTGGGAAAGAAAGAAGAGGCAGAAGAGGTACTGCTAAACTTTGCAAAGAAGAAAGTAGAAGAAGATTACTACGACTTGGCAATACCCGTCTTAAAGAGGATTTTAAAGATAAACCCGACAAACATTAAGGCAATTAGGCTTTTGGTAGATATATATAAAAAGAAAGAGCTCTACTACGAAGCCTTTAAACTCTTACTTGAGGGATATAAGAAAGCAAAAAATTCAAAAGTAAAGGAGAAAATACTAAGGGAACTAATTGAAGAATTCGTAAACGAGGGATTCCATCCGGTTTTCTTTGAGAAATACGGAGACATCCTGCACACAAAAGGAGAAAAAGAGAAAGCCTTAGTTAACTTTATGCTTGCTGCTAACATGTACCTACCTCTAAAGAACTTTAACGGTGCATTAAGGACCCTCTTAAAGGCAAGGAAAATAGAGAGAAGGGAGAACATAGACAGACAAATAGTAGAAACTCTACCTTACATAGACAGAAAAAAGGCTATAAAGATACTTGAGAAAGTGCTCGTAAACTACAGCACAGACTTGGATTTTTTAAACTTTACGGTTGAAGTGTTTAAAAGAAATGAAGCCCTTGACTTTTTAAGTAGCTTTGCAAAAGGTTTAAGCCGTCCAAGGTTAAAGTATGCTCTGTTGAGTCTAATAGAGCTTAAGCTTGGGGAAGTTGAAGAGGCGGAAGAGTTCCTCAACAGGCTTAAGCTCATAGACAGCAACCTCTATAACAAAATCGTAGCTAAAACAAAAGTTTCCCTAGAAGAAGTCCCTCTCTCTTTAGAGGAAGAGACCACAGAGCTCCCAGAGCCTGAAGAGGTCCTCCAAGTCCTTGAAGAGGCAATTGAAGACTTTAAAGAACAAGAAATTAAGGAAAATAACTTAAAAGAAGAAGTAATGGAGCTCTCAAAGGACGGAACCAAGTTTATCTCCGTTGCAGAAGCTCTTTTAGGACTCGGGAGATACGATGAAGCCATTGAGAGTGCCAAAAGGGCACTCAACACAAGGCAGGCCTTAAAGGCAACTGCAATCATAGCTGAAGCCCTAAAAAACAAGGGAGAGTTTTCACAAGCCCTATCATTCCTATTTGACCAAATAGAGAGGGAAAGCTTTAAAGAGGAAGAGAAAGCTAGGTTAAAGGGATTAGTAGGGGAAATTTATAAAGAGTCAGGGGATAAAGAGAAAGCTCTAACCTGGTACAAAGAAGCTGCAAAAGTGCTGAAAGAGGACGAAGAACTTAAAAGGAAAATAGAGGAACTTGAAAAGGAAATTAATGGAAGAGGTTAGCTCCCTTTATGTGCATGTCCCCTTTTGTAGGAAGAAGTGTATCTACTGTGACTTTTACTCTTTAGAAAAAGGAGAAAGGGGAGATTACCTAAAATTAATCTTAAAGGAGCTCAACCTTAACGCCCCCCAATTCAATCAGTTTCCAACAGTTTACTTTGGAGGAGGAACTCCGTCCTTAATGGGAGCTCCCTTCTTTGAAGGAGTCCTTTCAAGAATCGGCCAGTTTTCAGAAGTAAGCGTTGAGGTTAACCCTGAAGACGCTACAAGAGAAAAGCTTAAAGAGTACAAAGAGGTTGGTATAAACAGGATAAGCTTAGGGATTCAAAGCTTAAACGATAGGGTTTTAAGAGCACTAAAAAGGCAAAATACGGCAAAAGAGAATTTAAAGGCAATTGAAAACTCCCTTAGCGTCTTTTCAAATGTGTCAGTTGACCTTATATACGGAGCCCCCGGCCAAACCCTAGAGGAACTCTTAAAGGAACTTGAAGTAATAACTTCCTACCCAATAAAACACATCTCCCTCTACGCCTTAACTCTTTACGAGGGAACTCCCCTTTTAGAGAAAGTAAGGAAAGGAGAAGTCAAGCTCCCAGAGGAGGAGGAGACATCAGAGTTCTACTACAACGCCATAGATTTTTTAAAAGACAGGGGCTTTTCCCAGTACGAACTGTCAAACTTTGCGGTAAAAGGCTTTGAATCTCGCCACAACATAAGCTACTGGAAACTAAAAAACTACTTAGGACTCGGCCCTTCTGCAGCATCGTTTCTTGAAAGGACCTACAGACAGAATCTAAAAGACTTAAAGGCATACAGGGAAAAGGTTGAAAGGGGAGAGCTCCCAACAGAAGTTGAGGAGAGGTATTCAAAAAAGGAGCTCCTTGAGCTAAAACTCCTTATGGGATTAAGGTTAACGGAAGGAATAGACTTAGAAGAACTGAAAATAAGAGAAGCCTTTGAAGAATTATCAAAGAGAGAGCCCGTAAACTCTTTACTTGAAGAAGGACTACTGGTTTACAACAGGCCAGTATTAAGAATTGGTAAAAAGGGGCTTTTCACCTACAACGCAGTAGTTGGGACGCTAATTTCCTCCCTTTTATAGTCAAAAAGTGTCCTTTAACTCCGTTATATTTAAGTGAGGGAGGGAAAATGAAGTTCCTTAAGTGCTTTCTCCTAAAGAAATTATTACCGTCAAAATTTGATAGACCCTCTTTTTCTTACTGTCCACTCTGTGGAGCTCCGCTAAAGGTAAAGTTCCTGCTGAAAACCTATCTCATATACTGTGAAAACCCTTTATGCCCTTACTGTGAAATAGTTAAGAGGAGGTAGAAAATGGAGGAGTTTGACAAAGAAAAAGCCAGAAAGGAGTTTGAAAAAATAGCAAAAAACTTGTCAAAAGAAGACATTGTGGAGCTTCTAAGCAAAAAAGAAGAGGTAGAGAGTAAAATAGGAGGACCTTTAAAGAAGTTTGTAAAAGAAATTGAGCTCTTTTTCTCTCTACTAAAAGACTTTATAAGCGGCGAGTATAAAGAGGTTCCCTGGTTCACGATAACGGCGATAGCAGCCGCCTTAATATACCTTTTAAGCCCAATAGACCTTATTCCCGACTTTATACCAATAATAGGCTTAAGCGACGACGCTTTCGTATTTTACATCTGTCTTACGCTGGTTGAAGAAGACCTTGAAAAGTACAAAAGGTGGAAAGAAGAGAGAGCTAAGAAGAGCTCCTCTTAAAAAGCGCCTCCTCTCTCTGGTTAAGGAAGGAGCGTAAGCTCTTCGTAAACTTGTTAAACCTCTTTCTATTCTCCCTTAAAGAATAGGAAAGGTCTTCAAACCTCTCTTTTAAGTTTAGCTCCTTTGCCCTTTTTAAAAGAGAAGCAGAGGGAGGGTAAAGTGCCTTAATCTCGTCAAGGGCCATCCAGCTAACAAACCTGTAGCTCGTAAAACCTACCAAGTGGACAAAAACCGAATTTCCTTTAAGCTCAAAGTCAAACTGGGTAGGGTATATCCTTACCTTCTCAGGAGAGAGAACGCAGCTATAGTAGTCGGAGGGGAGCTCCACGGTAAAAACGAACGGCTCAGAATCAAAGGGGAAAAAGAGCTCCCTGTACTTTTTCCAGTAAAAGAGGGGAAACTCTTCTTTGCTAACGGAGAAAACCTTTACCTTAGCCAAGTTATAGGTCCGGTACTCCCTACTTTCAGCCTCTACCGCAGAAAGGTAAAAGTTTCCGTTATAAGTGAAAATCTTTATAGGATAGAGCTTTACCTGCTTCTTACAGTAAGAAGCTAAAACGGCCCTTCGGTAAAGTATCCCCTCAAACAAGAGCTTTAAGGTGTTCTCCTCAATAAAAGAATACCTGTAAGTGGGAATCGGAAGGTAGTCAAAGAACTCTTTTGCCCTATACTTAACCTCTTCAGGAACTGTCTTTCCTAACCTCTCTATGACCTCAAAAGCAGGCCTTATAACCGAAAAACTCTTGTAAGGGGAAGGGACAAAAGCTGTCAAAGTCAAAAGGGACAGGACCTCTTCTTTAGAAAGGGAAACGAAATAGGGTAGGGCCCTAAAGTTCAACTTCCATCTTTGAGGAACTTTCCCCTTTACACTGTCAAGACAGCTTTCAATGTAATTTAAACTCTCAAGGTCTGAGAGAGCTCTTATTAACCTCTTCCTCTCAGAAGCCTTATTTTCAAGAACACCGGCGCTAACGAGCTCTCTAAATAGCTCAGTTGTGGTTATAGGCTTTTCCCCCCTCCTTGAAAGGAGCTTTAAAATCTCAAGAACGAGACCTATTTTTTGCAAGGCAAATCCTCAACGGTTAAGTGTAATTGAAATTTTAAACTCTAAAGGAGAAAAAGTGGAAAGGAGTAAAAGGGAAAAAGTTTTAGAGATAACGGCCTCTGTTGTAGGAGTCATAGCCCTTTTAATAACGGCAGTGGGCTACCCTCAAGTTGGATTCGTAGTGGCCCTTTTTGCTTCAACCCTCTACGCAGTTTACGGCTTTTTAACGAAACAGTACGGGATAATGGTAAGCTCGCTGATTTACGGAGTTGTTGAGGTGATAGGTATAATCAGGTGGGTTTTCTTAGGTAAGAGCGGAGGGTAGATGAAAAGGGCAAGGATTCTCCTTTCTAACGACGACGGGATACGCTCAGAGGGTTTAAGGGCCCTATACGAGGCACTATCAGAATTTGCACAAGTGGTAGTAGTGGCTCCAGACAGGGAAAGAAGTGCAGTTGGAAGGGCTTTAACCCTTCACAGGCCCTTAAGGTGCGAGAAGATAGGTGAAAACTGGTACGCAGTTGACGGAACCCCTACTAGCTGCGTTTACATAGGAATTCACGCCATAATGAAGGGAAAAAAGCCGGACATGGTAATAGGAGGAATTAACAGAGGTCCAAACCTAGGAGAAGACATTACCTATTCTGGAACAGTCTCAGTGGCCATGGAAGGAGCCCTCTTAGGCCTCCCCTCGGTAGCCTTCTCCCTTGCAACTTTTAAAGACTTTAAGTGGAAGGACGCCGCAAGGTGGGCTTCAAGGATAGCAAAAAAAGTCTATGAAAAAGGGCTTCCAAAAGGTTGCTGTTTAAACGTTAACATTCCAAACCTTCCTTATAGTGAAGTTAAAGGAGTTAAGATAACCAGACAGGGAAAAAAGAACTACACGGAAAAGGTTGAAGAAAGGAGAGACCCTTGGGGAAGGGTTTACTACTGGATTGGGGGAGAGGAGCCCAACTGGATTCCTGAGCCGGGAACAGACTACTGGGCCGTAAAGAACGGCTTTATATCAATAACTCCTGTTCATTTAGACTTAACAGACTATAAGGCAATGGAGAAGCTAAAGGAGTACAAGTGGTAAGGGAGCTAATGTCCTTAACTTTCTGGAAAGGGCTTGCTTTAAAGTACGGAGCTCTCGCCTTAGCCCTTAACGCCTTTATTGAAGCAATCTTCTTTCCCATTCCTCCAGACATACTCCTTATAACTCTCTCTTCAATTAACCCAAAAGAGGCCCTCTTCTACTCCTTTGTGGCTACCCTCTTTTCAACTCTCGGCGGAGTCTTCGGGTACTACTTGGGATATCTAGGAGGAAGACCTTTAGCAGAAAAGTTTTTCGGTAAAGAGAAAGTAAACAGAGTTCACAGGCTTTATGAGTCTTACGAGAGCCTAATAATACTCCTTGCAGGCTTTACTCCCCTTCCCTACAAGGTGTTTACCATAACCTCCGGAGTATTATTTGCCTCTTTGTGGAAGCTTGTAGTGTTTTCCCTTTTAGGAAGGGGACTAAGGTTTTTTACAGAGGGAGCTCTCTTTTTCTTCTTCGGAAGCAGGATAAACACTTTCGTAATGGAAAACCTAAACACTATATTTATAGGAATCGGAGCAGTCCTACTGGTAGTCTTTTTAGCCTACAGGAGACTTAAAAAGGGAGTTTTACCTTGAAAAGGAGAGGCTTTTTTAAACTTTTAGCAAAGAGCTTGGCTCAGGCCGCAGCAGAGTTTACATACGAAGCCACAAAGCCTTACAAAAAGTACATAAGACCTCCGGGAAGTGAGGAGGAAGAAGAGTTCTTAAGGCTCTGCACAAAGTGCCACCAGTGCGTAAAGGCTTGCCCTACCGGCGTTATTGACTTGGTTAAGGACATGCACCCCATTGTATTTGAAACTCCCTACATGAACTTTGACAACAACTACTGTGAAAAGTGCTACCTTTGCGTTGACGCTTGTAAAAGCGGAGCTCTATCAAAAGAAAACCTTAAAAAGTACAAGTTGGTAGCAAAACTTATTAAAGACAGGTGCGTTGCCTTTCAAAACATCTTCTGCCAAAGTTGCTACTGGTCCTGCCCAAAGATGGACAAAGCAATTACGCTTAAAGACTTTACCTATCCGGAGTTTCACCAAGAAGAGTGTATAGGTTGTGGAAGGTGCGTCCACGCCTGCCCAACAGAACCAAAGTCAATAGAGATGGTAAAAGTGAGGAATGGAGAGACTTAAAGTTCAAGAGGCACTAAAAGGAAAGGTAAAGTTAAAGAGGCTCTTTATTTACGGAGAAGAGGAGTTCTTAACCAGACAGCTAATAAAAAAGCTCCTTTTAAACAGGGAATTTGAAAAGTTCTACCCGGAAAACATTGAAGACTTCTTTAACTTTCAAAGCTCTTCCCTCTTTAAAGGAGAGGCAGTTCCAGTAATACTCTATGCAGAGGAACTTCCCAAAAACCTGAGGAAGAAAGGAGAAAAGGAAAGGTTTATAAAGAAACTAAAAGAGTTAAAAACATTCATAATAGCCGCACTTACGGAACTTGACGGAAAGACCTTAAAAGGGGAGCTCTTTAGCCAGATAATTGAAAACTGCGACTACGTAGTTAAGTCTGAACCGTACACGGAAAAACAAGCATACCTTCTAATAGCCAAGAAGTTTAAAGAGGCAGGAAGGGAAATACCCAAAGAAGTAATAAAGTTAATAGTTGAAAGCGTAGGAACAGACTTAAACCTCCTTAAGCACGAAACCGACAAACTCCTCTCTTACCCGGGAGAGATAACCCCTCAAGTTGTAAAGGAGCTCCTATTTAAAGTCCCAGACCTTAACCAGTTTGAGATAGTCTATAACCTTATAAGGAACAGAAAAAAAGAGTTCCTAAAAGAGGTAAACGAGTTTATATTAATGGGCGGAGAACCTCTCCAGTTAATAGGTCTAATGGAAACGCAACTACGGCAAATTATAGAGCTAACCTGTGGAAGGAGCGTAAAACTGCCAAAAGAGGTAATTAAAAGGCACAAAACAGTAGGAAAGGAGGCAGGAATTATAAAACTCCTTAAAACCCTAAAGGCACTTACAGAAACAGAGTTCAAGCTAAAAAGCGGGGAGCTCCCCCCAAAGGAAGCCCTTAAACTACTAGCATTCAAAGAAAACTAGAGAAAGGAGGAAAACTTTGACCTTAATCTACTTCATAATAGCCCTTGGAATCCTGATTTTCGTCCACGAATTGGGACACTTCCTCGCAGCAAGAGCTTTTGGCGTAAAAGTAGAAACCTTCTCAATAGGTTTTGGCCCCAAGCTATTTAAGTTTAACTGCTGCGAAACTGAATTTACAGTCAGCCTAATTCCTCTGGGGGGCTACGTGAAAATGGCAGGAGAAGACCCAGACAGCCCGTTAAAGTCTCCCGATGAATTCTACGCAAAGCCCCCTTGGCAGAGGATAGTAATAGCTTTAGCAGGACCTTTAATGAACTTAATGCTGGCAGTAGCCTTCTTTACCCTATCCTACTCAATAGGTAGGTACATCCCTTCCTACCAAATAGAAGAGGCAAAGGTAGGAGCGGTAATCTCAAAAGAAGTCCCTTTAAAGCCAGGAGACGTAATACTAAAAGTTAACGGCGAGAAAGTTAAGAACTGGAAAGAGCTAAACCAAATTATCGCCTTAAACCCTAAAAAAGAGCTAACCTTAACCGTAAAAAGGGGAAGTCAACTTAAGGAAGTTAAAGTAAAAACGGGTATTGATAAAGAAAACGGAATAGGAACTTTAAAAGTAATCCCTGCAATAAAGCCAAAGATAGGAAGAGTCATAAAAGGCTCACCGGCAGAAAAAGCAGGCTTAAAGCCAAACGACATAATACTTAAAATAGACGGAAAAGAAATTGAAAGCTGGAGGCAAGTAGTAGAGACAATAGGCAAAAGCTCAGGGAAAGAACTAAAAATAACCGTTCTGAGAGGTTCAAAGAAGATTACCTTAAAGGTTAAACCCCAATTCAACAGCAAACTTGGAAGATACACAATAGGGATAGTTCCAAAGTTCACTATGACGTTTATAAAGTATCCCATAAGTGAAGCACTTAAAAAAGGGATAGAAGACTTTAAATCTCAAAGTTCCCTCTTCTTTAAGTTTCTCTACAAGCTAATAACTGGACAGGCGTCAATAAAAAGCCTAGGAGGACCAATTCTAATTGCAGAAGTTGCAGGTAAAGCAGCACAGGCCGGAATATCAAACTTCATCTACTTTATGGGATTTATAAGCTTACAGCTGGGATACTTTAACCTACTTCCACTTCCGGTCCTTGACGGAGGGCTAATTCTGCTCTTCTTAATAGAGATAATAAGGAAAAGACCTCTCTCCTCAAACTTTAGAGAGAAGTTCCAGCAAGTAGGTTTAGCCCTTTTAGCCCTCCTTATGGTAGTAGTTTTTTATAACGACATTATGAGGCTTTTAAAGTGAAAAAGGAAAGGCTTGACAAACTTCTAGTAGAAAAGGGACTCGTAAAAAGCAGGGAAAGGGCAAAAGGGCTAATTATGGCCGCAAAAGTTCTGGTTAACGGTAAAGTTGTTGACAAAGTAGGAACTAAAGTAAACATAGACAGCAAAATAGAGATAAAAGGAGAAGACATCCCCTACGTCTCAAGGGGAGGGTTAAAGCTTGAAACTGCAATTAAGGAGTTTAACCTAAGCGTTAAAGGCTTTACCTGCTTAGACATAGGAGCATCTACGGGAGGCTTTACAGACTGCCTCTTAAAACACGGAGCAAAGAAAGTTTACGCAGTTGACGTTGGAAAGGGACAGCTTGACTGGAAGTTAAGAAAGGACCCAAGGGTGATATCAATAGAGGAGTTTAACGCAAGGTATTTAACTGAGAAGGAAGTTCCAGAAAAGGTTGACCTTATAGTTATTGACGTTTCCTTTATTTCTCTAACGAAGATACTTCCCGTAGCAAAGGGGTTTTTAAAACCAGAAGGAAAGATTGTAGCTTTAATAAAGCCTCAGTTTGAACTAACAAAAAGGGAAGTTGACAAGGGAAAGGGAGTTATAAGGGACCCGGAGCTCCACAGAAGAGCCATCAAAAAGATAATAGACTTTTCAAGGAAAATAGGCCTTTACATAGAGAACCTAACCCTATCTAAACCTAAAGGTCCAAAGGGAAACAAAGAGTTTCTAATCCTCCTATCTCAAGAACAAAAAGAAACAAACGAAGAAGAGTTAATAGAAAAGGCCTTAAAAGAAGTCATTTAAAACGGACTTTAACGAGGAAACTTTTTCCCTTAAATCATCAGGAATAGGGTTTTTCCCCATAGGGACCCAGATTAAGGCGTCAAGGAGAATAGGGGGAATTCCTACTTTCTCTGAAACTTCTCGCCACTTTTTAAGGGAAGGAAGTATCTTTTTAAGTCTAGAGTCAAGGGGGATTTCAACTTCCCAAAGGCCTTCTGGATAGGTATTAAACACTATCCTATAGGCGTAAGTAAACATTTTAGCCGCAAAGACTATCGTTTTTGCATCACTCTTTTGTCCCATACAATTTGAAAGGGTTTTTACAAGTAGAGGGAGCTCCTTCCCCAACTCTTCCAGCGAATACTTTTCAAAGAGCAAGTTTACGCACTTTAAAGCTCTCTTATACCTTTTTAATTTAGAAGGAAGAAAGCGCTTGTTGTAAAGTGAGAGGAACTTTTCAAACTCCTCTATAGAGTGCCCTTTAAAGAAAGAGGAAAACTTTTCCCAGTAGTCTTCACCTTTCATTTGTAATTGATAGGAAAGTAGAGAGTTAAGGAGGACGAGCTTAAAAAAGAGCTCCCTGTCTTTTAAGGCCAAATAGAGCTCTTTTAAGGCCCTATATTGCCTGTCAGACTCCTCTATCTCTTTAATGTCAGAAGGAGTAAATTCTTTTAAAACTTCAACTAATCTCTCCATCCCCTCTGTAGAGAGCTCCCTCCTTTTTCGTTTTGCCAACATACCTTTTAAGATTCTCTACCTTCTTGCTTAAAAGTTTTTTAAGTCCAAAATAGGAGATAAGGGAGAAGATTGAACCAAGAAAAACTCCTCCTACAAACATTGGAACTATTATCTCTTTACCAGAGTTAAGAATTGAGGAGAAAGAGGAAAAGTCAACGTGGGGAATACAGGCCTTCCTTCCTAGAAGGAGACAGCCAACATAGTAGTCAAGTATAAGAATTGGAATGGTAGTCCAAGGGTTTGTTACGTGGGTTCCTATTGCAGCTGCAACTTTACTTACCCTCGTTAAGGCCGCAATACTTACGGCAACCAATACCTGAAAGCCGTTTATAGGAAGGAAGCCTATAAAAACCCCGAGGGCAAGCCCCCTTGCCGTTTCCTCCGGTTTATCCCTTAGCTCTAAGAGCTTCTTAATGTAAAACCTAAAGGAAAAGAGCTCTTTAATTTTTTTTCCCATAGTAAAGTTTAATGTTATTTTATTCAACAGGTAAAATCAAGAGCTGTTGAAAGAAAAGGGAAAGGGTGTTAAATTTGCTCCTGCACTTTTAAGGTAGGAGGTAGATATGGCAAAGTGTGCTATATGCGGTAAGACAACCATTTTCATAAACAAGGTCAGCCACTCACACAGAGTAACGAGCAAAAAGCAAAGGGCAAACCTTCAGAAGGTTAAAGCAATAGTAAACGGAGAGAAAAAGAGAATTTGGGTATGCACAAAGTGTTTAAAGGCAGGTAAGGTTCAGAAAGCTATATAGGCTGGCTTCTTTTAGCTGGCCTTTCCCTTTAAAGTTCTTAGTATCTGGGAGAGCTCCTTTAAGGTCTTTGTGGAAGATGAGGATATCTCAGGAGAGAAGTACCTTATAAAACCGTATTCGTCAACAATAACAAGGGAAGGTGGGTTTAAGTCTTTCAAATTCTTTTTAAACTGAAGGAAAGTATAGCTGTCTGCACTTACGAGAACCTTTTTAAGTCCTAAAAGATTTTTAAACTCTTTAGCAGATATAAAGTCGGCATCGTTTATAGAAATTACGATAAAGTTTACTTTCTCTTTTGAACTTAACCTCTCAAAGCCTTCTGCAAGCTCTTCAACTTTTGGTTCAAAAAGGTCCTTAACAAAGAGTATTACGAGAGGTTTTCCTAAAAGGTCCTCTTTAGTTATCTCCTTTAAAGAGGGCGTATATAGGGCAAACCTTGGAGCTATAACTTTTGGAACTTCAACGGTGTAGGGTTTTGGGGATATTTTCTTTTTCAAGGAGGGGATAGGAGCTCCTTTTTTCTGGGGAGGCCTTTTCCCCTTTGGAAGGAGTATGTACCACTGAGCGTAAGAGGGATAAGTAAAGAAAATGAAAAGTAAGAGAAGTAGCCTTAGGAAAGCCAAGACTTTAAAACCTCCTCCGGTTTTTCTGCCCTCATTAAAGTCTCCCCAACCAAAAAGCCGTCAACTCCTTTACTGTGGAGCTCCCAAATTTCCTCTCTCCCCTTTATACCGCTCTCAGATACAAGGAGCCTTCCTTCTCCCTTTATTATCGGAAGGAGTTTTAGGGTTGTAGAAAGGGAGACTCTAAAGGTTTTTAGGTCTCTGTTGTTAACGCCTATTATCTGAGCTCCTGCCCTTAAAGCCCTCTCTGCTTCGTCTTCAGAGTGGACTTCAACAAGGGGCTCCATTCCAAGCTCCCTTCCAAGCTCTATAAAGTCTAAAAGTTGAGAGTCTGAGAGTATTGAAACTATTAAAAGGTAAGAAGAAGCCCCTAAAACTTTTGCGCCGTATATTTGAAACTCGTCTATTATAAAGTCCTTCCTTAAAACGGGAAGTTTAACCGCCTCTGCCACCTGTCTTAAGTAAAAGGGAGAGCCTTTAAAGAACTCTCTATCGGTTAAAACAGATATAGCCTTAGCTCCTCCCTTTTCGTAAGCTAAGGCAATTTCCACCGGGTCAAAGTCTTCTTTTATGACTCCCTTTGAAGGGGAGGCTTTTTTCACCTCTGCAATTATGCTTATCCCATCTGCCGAAATCGCCCCTTTAAAGTCGTAGGGAGTTTTAAGCCTCTCTGCCTCTTCCCTCAAAAGGGAAAGGTTAAACTCTTTCTTTTTCTCTTCAACTTCCCTTTTCTTGTGTTCTACTATCTTTTCTAGTATGTTCAAGTCCCTTCCTCCTTGCCTTTTCCCTTACTCTCTCAGCCTTTCCCACATAGTTAACCTGCCTGCTCCTTGCTACGGCCAAGGTGTTTTCGGGAACGTCTGAAGTTATAACAGAGCCTGCAGCGGTTATAGAGCCGCTTCCTACTTTAACCGGAGCTATAAAGAGGGTGGAGCTCCCAACGAAAACGTTATCTCCAATTTCGGTAAACCACTTGTTAAACCCGTCGTAGTTGCAAGTTATGGTTCCCGCTCCAACGTTGGTATTTTTCCCAACTTTACAGTCCCCAAGGTAAGTTAGGTGGTTTGCCTTTGCTCCTTCTTCAATTAGAGCGTTTTTCGTCTCTACAAAAGTGCCGATTTTCGCTTTCTCCTTTAAAACGGTTCCCTTCCTCAACTTTGCAAAGGGACCAACGGAAGCTCCCTCACCTATTAAAGCTCCTTCCATCCAGGTATAACTCTCAACTCTGGCTCCGTCCTTTATTTCACTATCTCTAATCTCACAGTAGGGACCTATAAAACACCTTTCGCCTATAACCGTTTTCCCTTTTATGTATGCAGGGCCGAATATCTCTGTATCTCGGCCTATTTTAACTTCAGGCTCAATGTAAACAGATTTAGGATTATGAATGGTTATCCCGTTAAGCTGGAGCTCCCTAACTATCCTGTCTCTCATTAAGTCTTCAGCAACCGAAAGCTCGTACCTGTTGTTTACTCCCATTACGCTCGCAAAGTCATTAGATTTAACTGCAACTACCTTAAGCCCTTCTTCCTTAAAGAGCTTAACAAGGTCAGGAAGGTAATACTCTCCTTGGGCGTTGTCGTTTCCTAACCTTTCCAAAAGGCTAAAGAGCTTTTCAGAGTTAAAGGAGTAAACTCCAGCGTTAACCTCCTTTACGGCCTTCTCTTTTTCCGAAGCGTCCTTCTCTTCAACTATGTATAAGAGCTCTTCCCCCTCTCTTATAACCCTACCGTATCCAGTAGGGTCTTGAGCCTGAGCGGTTAAAACTGCCATATCTCCTTCAGCCTCGGCAACTGCTTTCACGGAGCTTGGCTCTATTAGGGGCATGTCCCCGTTTAAAACAACTACTTTTCCACTATACCCCTTAAAGAGCTCCCTACTTACCAAAACGGCGTGGCCCGTTCCAAGCTGCTCTTTTTGATAGGCAACCTTAACAAAAGGGAACTCTTCCCTTAAGAAGGACTCAACCAACTCTCTTTTGTGGCCTACAACAACTACGACTTCTTGAGCTCCTGCCTTTAAAGCCGAGTTAATAACATACCACAGCATAGGCTTTCCTAAAATCCGGTGGAGGACTTTTGGGAGCTCCGACCTAAACCTTGTTCCCTTCCCCGCAGCTAAAACGAGAGCTCTAAAAGCCACCTCTACCTCCTAAAGCTTCCTGAACACTGCCTCAGGGTCTTTCAGGTAGTCAGAGAGGATTGTTTTATGGTCAAAAACGAGCTTTTTTAAGGGAATTTCGTCATAACCAAAGAGCTTAGCCACCTTTGCGTCGTCTCTACCTTTAGGCTCACCCCTTGCAACGCACTCAAAGACAACAGAAGCAACGTGAAACCTCGGGTCTCTACCTGGAGAGGAGTAAACCTTAAACTGCCTTAAAGCTACAACTTTTAGGTTTATCTCCTCCTCCATCTCCCTTAAAACTGCCCTTTCAACGCTCTCTCCAACCTCAACAAACCCGCCGGGAAGGGCAAGGCCCAAAGGGGGATATTTCCTCTCAATAAGAACTATTCCCAAGAACTTACCATCGTCCCCTTGAAGGTTAACTATGCCGTCAACTGCCAAGTAAGGAGTTTCAGGTTTAAAGGCCATTAATCCCCTCCTATCTCTCCATTTAAAATTCTCTCTAAAAAGCTCTTCTCTTTTCTCTTTTTGTAGTCCTTTCTAAGGTCAAAGCCTTTCCCCTTTGCATCAACGAGAACCGCACTTACGCTGCCAACTGCAACCTCTGCAACCACCTTTATAGGAAGGTGTCTCTTATCTGCACTGAACCAGAAGATAACCTTGCCTTTCCTTTTAAAAGCCCCCTCCGGCGATAGGTTGTTTGAGGGAATAACCTTGTAGGCGTCTATCTTCCCAAAGAGGGTATCTACCTTTTCCCTTGAAACCACTTTAAAGGAAACGTTTTGGAACTTCCCTCCCGCAAAGAGGGGGAAGACTGTCTCTTTACCTACCTTAAAGATGCCGTAGCGTCTAAAGAAATAGACTGAGCTTACTATGTCCTCAAAGGGAACAAAAGGTATCTTTACGTACTTTACCTGCTTTTTTCCAGTTTTTGGGTGTACTTTTTCGTAGATAACTACTCTCTTTTTAAGGTCGTAGGTGTAAATTTTTATTCTTTTGTAGTGGCCTTCATCTTGCCTTAAGTAAGTCTTCTCTGGAACCTTCAACTTCTCGTTCCAAATAGAGTAGCCTTGGTCTTTAATCTTTGAAAACCAAGAGGCTATACCGGCAGTGGAGACCTCTCCCCAGAACTTAAGCTCGTTGGGAGAGACCCTCTTTACCCTTGAGAGGGAATCTGCAACGTGGAATATGGTCCAGTAGAGGGAGAACTTTAGCTCTTCACCGTCAAAGTCGTAGTCTGAAGGCTTTTTCGCTATAACTAAAACGGGCTTGTAGCTCTGAGCTTTAGTAGATAAACATAGCGTCGCCGAAACTGTAAAAGCGATAACCAAGCTTAACAGCTTCCTTATAAGCATTTAAAACCCTCTCTCTTCCTGCAAATGCACTAACCAACATTAAAAGGGTTGAGCGGGGAAGGTGGAAGTTTGTAATTAAGGCGTCAACAACCTTAAACTTGTAGCCTGGGTAGATAAAGAGGTTGGTAATTCCCTCTCCGGCCTTTACTTTCCCCTCTTCACTTACCGCGCTCTCTAAGGTCCTAACAACGGTAGTCCCTACTGCTACAACTCTCCTTCCTTCCTCTTTTGCCTTGTTTACTTCTAAAGCAGTTTCTTGAGGAATTTGGTAAGTTTCGTAGTCCATTTGGTGGTCTTCCACCTCTTCCGTTTTAACAGGCTTAAAAGTTCCAGGGCCAACGTGAAGGGTTATGTTTTTTATTATAACTCCCTTTTCTTTAAGTTTTGAAAGGAGCTCCTTTGTAAAGTGCAAACCTGCAGTTGGAGCGGCAACCGACCCCTCTTTAACGGCGAAAACCGTTTGATATCTCTCCCTGTCTTCTTCGGTGTCTTCCCTTTCAACGTAAGGGGGAAGGGGAACGTGGCCAAGCTGATAGACCTTCTCCATAAAGGTGTTTTCCCCCTCTACTTTAAAGCGTAGAAGCCTCCTTCCCTCTCCCAAGTACTTAACGACCTCTGCCGAGAGCTCCCTGTCAAAAAAAACCCTCTTTCCCGGTTTTAGCTTCCTAGCAGGCCTTGCCATAACCTCCCAAGTAAGGGGCTCAACCTGTCTAATAAGGAGAACCTCTACCTTAGCCCCGCTTTGGAGCTCCCCAAAGAGCCTTGCAGGTATAACTTTAGTGTCATTGAGCACTAAAAGGTCTCCCTCTTTTAAGTAGTCGTATATCTGGCGAAAAACCTTGTGTTCAATCTCTCCGGTCTTCCTGTTTAAGACCAAAAGCCTTGATGAGTCCCTGGGCTCCTTGGGGTATTTAGCTATGAGCTCCTTAGGAAGGTAATAGTCAAAGAGGCTGACCTTCAATTGGCTCTCCTTGAAATTTTGGTGTTAAATTTATCCCTCAAAAGGGAAATGACGAGGAAGAAATGTTAAGCTTAAAAGAGGTAAAAGAGGCTAAAGACAAAGGCTTTAACCTGATTCCAATTTGTAAAACCTTCCTTTCAGACCTTAACACTCCCCTTTCGGCATTTTTAAAGCTAAAAAGGCTCGGGGCAAACATGCTCTTAGAGAGCGTTGAGGGAGGGGAGAAGTGGGGAAGGTTCTCAATTATAGGGATAGGAAGGCTCGTTAGCGTTAAGTCAAAGGGGAAGTTTGGAGAGGTAAACAAGTTAGGGGAGATTGAAGTTAAAGAGATAAAAGAGCCCCTAGAGCTTTTAAAGGAAATTTTCTCTCAATTTAAGCCCCTTAAGCAAAGGGAGCTCCCGAAAATATGGGGGGGCTTTTTTGGCTACCTGGCCTACGACGCAGTAAAGTTCTTTGAACCAAGGGTTAGCGTTAACAGGGAGAAAGAGGACTCTTACCTCTACGACATGTTCTTCTCACTTCCAGAAGCTTTAATAGTATTTGACAATGTAAAGAACACTATAACGGCAATAGCTTACGTTTTAAGCCAAAAAGGAGAAGTTGAAAAAGAATATGTAAGGGCCCTTAAAAAGTTAGAAGAGATAGAGGAGGCTTTAAGAGGGGAAGTTGACTTTAAAGTAGAAAAGGCTCAAGCTAAAAGAGAGTGGCAGGTAAACTTTAAAGACGATGAGTTTATAAAAGCCGTAGAGAAGGCTAAAGAGTACATAAGGAACGGAGACATTATTCAGGTAGTCCTTTCAAGGAGGTTTGAAAAGCCCTTTTACGGAGAGCCGATAACCCTTTACAGAGCTTTAAGACACGTTAACCCTTCTCCCTACATGTACTACTTAGACTACCAAGACTTTCAGATAATAGGCGCCTCACCTGAAGTTTTAGTTAGAGTTGAGGAGGGGAAAATTGAAACTAGACCCATTGCAGGAACAAGGAGAAGGGGAAAAACTAAGGAAGAAGACTTGAAACTTGAAAAGGAGCTCCTTTCAGACGAGAAAGAGAGGGCAGAACACATAATGCTGGTTGACCTTGCAAGGAACGACGTTGGAAGGGTTGCAAAGGTAGGAAGCGTAAAGGTCAACGAACTTATGGTAATAGAGCGTTATTCCCACGTTATGCACATAGTGTCAAACGTGGTAGGGAAGTTAAGGGAAGATAAGGACGCCTTTGACGTCTTAAAGGCCTGCTTCCCTGCCGGGACGGTTTCAGGAGCTCCCAAAGTTAGAGCAATGGAGATAATAGACGAGATGGAACCGTCAGAGAGGGGAGTTTACGCAGGAGCCGTAGGCTACTTCTCCTTTGACGGAAACATGGACACCGCAATAGCCATAAGAACTGCCGTAGTAAGGAGAAACAAAGTATTCGTTCAAGCCGGAGCAGGGATAGTTGCCGACTCTGTTCCGGAGCTTGAGGTAAAGGAGACGCTAAACAAGGCAAGAGCTCTATTTAAAGCCGTTGAGCTTGCAGAGGAGGGCCTAAGTTGAAGCTCTACGACCTAGAAGCAGAATACGCAGTGCTGGGAACTATGATAGTTCAGCCCTCTTTTATATACAGGGGAGTGGAGCTCTTAAAGCCGGAAGAGTTCTTCAAACAGGAGCACAAAGCCCTCTTTAGGTTTATAAGGGACCTTGTAGCTGAAGGCTACACCGAAAGCCAGCTAAACGAAATATCCTTCCTTGACGAGCTTAAAAAGAGAAACCTACTAGAAAAAGTGGGAGGAGAAGAGCAAGTTCTCCTTTTAGTTGAGTATGCCCTTGAAAGCCACGAAAAGTTTGAGTCTGCCTGCAAAATAGTAAAGGACAAAGCGCTCTTAAGGAAAATAGTTGAAATAGGGAAGTTCATAACCGAAAAGGTAGAAGAGACCCCGGACCCTGACCTCCTCCTTGACAGCCTTGAGAAGCAGGTATTTTCGCTCTCTGAAGAGAGGATAACAAACAGCCTCGTTCACGTAGGAGAAGTAATCCCCGAGCTCATAAAGAAAATTGAAGAGACAACGAAGAGGGACGAGGCGATAACGGGACTGCCTACCGGGTTTTACGACATAGACAAAATGACTTCAGGGCTTCAGCCTTCAGACCTAATAATACTCGCTGCAAGGCCCTCTATGGGGAAAACCGCCTTTTCCCTCTCTATCGCTTACAATGTAGGCCTAAAGGAAGGGAAAACCGTAGCCTTCTTCTCCCTTGAGATGTCAAAGGAACAGCTGATAACCAGGCTAATATCCCAAGACTCAGAAATTCCCCTCCACAAGATAAGGGACGGTTTTCTAAGGCCAGACGAGCTAAAGAGGGTAGTTGAATCTGCAGACAGGATAAGCCAGTCTTCAATTTACATAGACGATACTCCGGGAATATCAATCCTTGAAATGAGGGCAAAAGCAAGGAGGTTAAAATCTGAAAAGGGGCTTGACCTCATAATAGTTGATTACCTTCAACTAATGAGAGGTATAAGGAGGACAGAGAGCAGGCAGCAGGAGGTTTCTGAAATCTCCCGCTCGTTAAAGACCCTTGCAAAGGAGCTAAACGTTCCGGTAATAGCCCTATCTCAGCTCTCCCGCCAAGTTGAACACAGAGCAGACAAGAGACCTCAACTTTCAGACTTAAGGGAATCTGGAAGCATTGAGCAGGACGCAGACATAGTAATGTTTATCCACAGGCCGGAGGTGTACAAGAAAAACCCTGAACCTGAAGAGGAAGGGCTGGCAGAGATAATAATTGCAAAACAGAGGAACGGACCAACGGGAACGGTTAAACTTGCCTTCATAAAGGAATTAACGAGGTTTGAAAACACAGAGGAGAGTCCAAAACTAAAAGAGGAGGTTGAAGTTAAAGAAGAAAGGGAAACCCAGACCCCAAAATTGGAGCAGGTGGAAGAGGAGGAGTTCACCTTTGAAGAGGGGGAAGACGAGTTCAACTTTGACTTTTAGTATTCCCTTTCCACTATAAACCTTGCAATCTCTTCAAGGTAAATCCTCTCTTTTTTAGGGAAGACCTTTAAACTCTCAATAGCTTTATTAACTTCCTCTTCTGCCCTTTTCCTCGCCCCTTCAACTCCGAAAAAGCTAACAAAGGTTATCTTTCCCTTTTGAGCGTCTGAACCTACGTTTTTACCTAGTTTTTCCTCCTCCCCAACCACGTCAAGGACATCGTCAATTATCTGAAAGGCAAGACCTACTGAGTCTCCAAACCTCCTTAAAGCCTCTATCTCCTCTTTACTTCCCCCTCCGGTAATTCCCCCGCTAACTAAAGAAGCTGTAATGAGCCTGCCTGTTTTGTGCCTGTGGATAAAAAGGAGCTCTTTTAAAGAAACATCCTTCCTTCCCTCTGCATCTAAGTCGCACTGCTGACCTAAAACCATCCCCAACATTCCAGAGGCCTTTGATATCTCAGAAATTACTTTAACCTTCCTTTCACAGTCAAAGTTCCAATCGGCAAGGATTTCAAAAGCCCTGTTTAAAAGGGCATCTCCGGCGAGAACGGCGGTAGCTTCTCCAAACTTAACCCAAGTGGTAGGGTGTCCCCTCCTTAAAGTGTCGTTATCCATAGCCGGAAGGTCGTCGTGAACTAAAGAGTAGGTGTGTATCATCTCTAAAGCGCAAGCTGGAGTAGTTGCACTTAAAGGGTCTCCTCCTACAACTTGACAGGCAGTAATACAGAGAATAGGCCTTAATCTTTTACCTCCAACGGTTAAAGAGTACTTAACAGCTTGGTATAGCTTTTTTCCGTATTCTGGCTCCCGAGGAAGGAACTTTAAGAGTTCTCTGTCTATAAACTCCTTTTTCTCCCTTAAGTACTCCCTAATGTCCATTTTTAAACTCCTAAAAGAACTTCTTTTCTTCTCCTTTTAAAAGCCTTTCAATGTTTGAACGGTGCTTAAAGACTATCAAGAGAGCTCCCAAAGAAACGAGGATAAAAGAGTAAGAAGAGGGTTTTTCAATTAACTTAAACAAAATCGGGTAAGAAATAGCCGCAGTTATTGAAGAGAGGGAAACGTACCTTGTAGAGAAAAAGACGGCAAGGAAGATGATAAGGGAAAGTAAAGTAATTTTCGGAGATATTACAAGGAAAGCTCCAAGAGCAGTTGCAACTCCCTTACCCCCCTTAAACTTGAGCCAAGGGGAAAAGCAATGGCCAGCCACGGCAAGAACTCCAGCTGCAACTTGAAACTCTTGAGGAAGGGAAAATTCTTTAACAAGGGAAACTGCAAGGGCTCCTTTTAAAGCGTCAAGGAATAGAACGCAAAGCCCCCACTTCTTACCTAAAACCCTAGAAACGTTAGTAGCACCTATGTTTCCGCTTCCATAACTTCTAACGTCAACTCCCTTTAACTTACCTATGAGGTATCCAAAAGGAACGGAACCTAATAAAAACGAGAGAAGAAGGAGAAGGTAAGCCATACCTAAATCTCCCTAAGCTCTTTAAAGAAGTTGTAAAAATAGACAAAACCGGTATAAAGGGCAACGAAGGCCGAAACAACAAGGAGAGCTTCTCCTTCCCTTTTAAAGCCAAGGAGTATTAAAGATATAGATACCATTATAAGGAAGGTTTTTAACTTCCCTCCCTTTGAAGCAGGTATAACCGTCCCTCTACTTGCAGCTATCGCTCTCATTCCCGTTATGGCCTCTTCCCTTCCAACTATAACTAGAACAGAAAAGAGGTCGCAGGCCTTTACGTAAGCTAAGGAAATTAAAGTTGAGGAAGTCAAAAGCTTATCGGCTACGGGGTCTAAAAGAATCCCTAAGCTCGTTATTGAATTCCTCTTCCTTGCAATGTAGCCGTCTAAAAAGTCCGTTAAAGAGCACAGGGCAAAGAGGAAAAAGGCCCACTTAAAGTGCCCCAAAACTACGGCAAAAACTATAAAGGGAATGAGGAGAACCCTTAAAAGGGTAAGGAAGTTTGGAAGGCTCTTAACTCTACCCATTAGACCTTCATGGGCATTATTACGTTTTTAAGTTGGGGGTCTCCTTCAGAGGTTATAAGAACCGGCAAGGTAGGCTCTTCCATTTTCAGGCTAACGGTGTCCCCTTCAAAGGAACTTATAGACTCAATCATGTGAACTATGTTAAAGCCTATCTTAAAGGGCTCTCCAGAGTAGTCAACGGGGATTACTACCTCCGCCTCTTCCCCTTCAGTCTTCCTTGCAGAGAGCTTAAGGTTGCCCTCGTTAAGTTCAAATATTACTGCCATAACTTCTTCCTTGTCAAATATAACTGAAACCTCTTTCAAGGCAGAAAGGAGCTCCTGCCTGTCTGCAACTACCTCTTTAGAGTTGTCCTCAGGGATTACTTTAGTGTAGTCCGGGTAATCTCCCTCTATGAGGGAGCTCCACATAACCGTATCTGCAACCTTAAAGTAGATTTTGCTGTACCTCTGGGCAATCTCTACCGTATCGCCCTCTCTGAGGAGCTTTTTAAGCTCGCTAAGGGACTTTTTCGGTATTATGGCACTCCAGGGTTCAGATTCAACAAAAACCTCATACAGGGCCAATCTGTGGCCGTCAGTGGCTACTGCGTGAAGGCGGTCTCCAAAGGAGCGGAAGAGAACCCCGGTGAGTATAAACCTAGCCTCGTCTTTTCCCGCAGCGTAAGAGACCTTTTTAAGTGCCTTGTCAACCTCTTCTGAAGGGAGTTTTATAGAAAAGTCCTCCGGGAGCTCCAACTCTGGGAACTCTTCAACAGGTAAGGTAGAAAGGGAAAACCTTGAGTTTGCAGACTTAACCAAAAGCTTACTACCGTCTGCTTCAAGCTCAACCTCTTCTCCAGTAATGGAAGAGAAGAGTTTAGAAGCCCTAACGGCGTTTACCGTAGCCTTTCCCTCCTCTTCAACTTGACAGTCAACTAAAGTGGAAACGCCTATCTCAAGGTTTGTAGCAGTAAGCCTTAAAACGCCATCTCCCGCTTCTAAGAGGATATTTGAAAGTATGGGTATAGCACCTTTCTTATCAGCTGCCGAGGCCGCAGTTTTCACAGCGTCGCGGATTTTAACCTTGCCTATTTTTAATTTCATTTTGCTTGACCTCCTAATTTTTATTTTTTCTATTTCTTTCTTACTTATATATATCTACAGTAATATCTAGAGTATATAGTATAAATAATAATAATTAAGAGTGCACAAAAAAAGTGCACTGTCTTTAAAAACCTTTGAAGCAGAAGAGGTTTAGCAGAAAAAGTTATCCACATATGTGGATAACTTGGCCTATTTTCTGTGGATAAGTGGTGTGGATAACTTTTTAATGTGGATAACTTACCTAGGAGCTCCCTTAAGTTATCCACAAAGTTATCCACAATTTTAATTATCCACATAGTTATCCACATAGTTATCCACATTGGTGTGGATAAGTTTAGATGAGTTCTCAAGGGACTCCCTAACCTTAAGTTCAATCTCTTCTACGAGGGAAGAGAGCTTCTCGTCCTTCTTTAAGAGCTCTTCTACCTTCTTTACCGCGTGAATAACTGTAGTGTGGTCGTCCCTGTTGAAGAAAGAAGCTATTTGTGTGTAAGGGTAGTTGCCTATCTTCTTAGTTAGGTACATGGCTATCTGCCTTGCAAGTGCAACCTTCTTCTTCCTTATAGGACTGTCTAAAAGCTCAACCTCTACCCCAAATTGACTACATACAGTTTCTTTTATAATCTTCACTGACACCTCTTTAAGGGCTTTTTCCCTCTTTTCCTTTGTTTTCTCTTCCTCTAAAAAGAGCTCCCTAACCAGTTTTTCGGTTATAGGTTTCCCTTCCAAGGTGGCCTTCGCCTTTAGCTTTATGAGAGCTCCCTCAAGCTGTCTTATGTTTGACTTTATTATCGTTGCAATGAGCTTAATTACGCTGTCGCTTACCTCTATTTTCTCAATCTCAGCCTTCCTCTTAAGTATTGCCACTCTCGTTTCAAAGTCTGGAGGTTGAATGTCTGCAATTAGTCCCCACTCAAAACGGCTTCTTAGCCTCTCTGTTAAGGTAGGAATGTCCTTTGGTGGCCTGTCGCTTGTTAGGACAACTTGTTTCCCAGAGTCGTAAAGAGCGTTAAATGTGTGGAAAAACTCTATCTGGGTTCTCTCTTTTCCCCCTATAAACTGTATGTCGTCAATGAGGAGAACGTCTATGCTCCGATACTTTTCCCTGAAAGAAGCTATGTTGTCGCTTTTTAGGGCTTCTATTAGCTGGTTCATGAAGGTTTCGGTGGTTATGTAAATTACCCTCTTTGAAGGGTCTTTCTCCTTTATGTAATTTCCTATTGCTTGCATTAGGTGTGTTTTTCCGAGTCCCACTCCCCCGTATATGAAGAGGGGGTTGTAAGCCTTTCCCGGGTTTTCAGCTACCGCCCTTGCTGCAGCGTGGGCAAACTGATTGCTGGCTCCTACGACGAAGCTTTCAAAGGTGTACTTGGGGTTTAGGTTTGACTCTATCTCTTTTCTTTCTCTGCTTTCTGTTTTAAAAAGTCCCAGTTCAAGCTGTTTAGGGGCTTTTTCCTCCTTTGCTACTACTTCAATTTGGAGCTCCCTTTTGTAGGCTTCCTTTGCAGCCTCCTTTAAGGTTTTAAGGTGGTTTTTTAGTATTAGGTCTTTTACTACCTTGTCTTTAACCTTTAAAGTTAACTTTTCCCCTTGAAGGGAAACTAGCTCCATGTCTTTAAAGGCCATTTTAAAGAGGGTAGGCTTTACCCTCCTTTTTACGCTCTTTAAGAAGGAGCTCCACCCCTTGTCCACTACTTTAAAACCTCCCTATATACTTCCATGTAGGAGTTTACCATTGACTCAACTGAGAACTTCTCAGAGACCAATTTATAGGCCTCTTCCGTTAAGGACTCCTTTAGGCCTTTTTCCGTTGTCAGCTTTAAGATAGCCTCCCCAAGGGCTTTTGGGTTTGAGGGAGGGACCAAAATCCCCGTTTTCCCGTCTATCACGGCTTCCCTTACTCCTCCAACGTCCGTTGCAACTACAGGGACTTTTAAGGCCATTGCTATTAAGATGGAGCTCCCTAGTCCCTCGTTTTTAGAGGGTAAAACGAAAAGGTCTAAGGCTTTAGTGTAGTTTGGAACGTCTTTAACGAAACCGTAAAGCTTAAAGAAGTCTTTGACCCCTTCCTCTTCAATTAGCCTTAAAAGTTTTTCCTTAAGTTTACCTTTTCCGAAAACTACAAACTCTGCTTCCTTTAATCTTTCCTTTACAAACCTTGAAGCTCTTATCAGGTTAGGTATGTCCTTTTGTTCAGTTAAGGCTGCAAGGGAGCCTATTAACGGGTTTCCCTTAAGCTCTTTTCTTATCTGTTTTACCTTTTTAAGGTCTAAACTGTTTTCAATCTCCCTTAAGTTAACGGCTGAAGGTATTACCCATACCTTAACTCCCTTAAAGGTTCTTTCAAGGACTTCTTTAACTGCCTCAGAAATTGCCACTAGCCTGTCTGTTAGCTTGTACTTTAGAGCCGTTATCGGGTCTTTTTTTGGAGTGTAGTCAACTCTCCTTGTGTAAACCACCGGTTTTCCGTGGAACTTTTTAGAAAGGGCGGCTACAAGGTGGCTCTTTGAGCAGTGGGCGTGAAGGAGGTCAAATTTTTTCCCAAAGTAGCCGAGCCTTAAAAGGTCAGAGCTCCTGTTTCCCTTTAGGGGCAAAACCTCTATTCCTTTCTCTTTGCACCTTTTAAAGAGCTCCTCTTCCTTTATGCAGGCAACGCATACCTTAATCCCTTTTCTTTTAAGGCCTTCTGCCAAGTAAAGGAGCTGTTGCTCTCCTCCTCTCCAGCCCCTTTGAAGGTCAGCGTGTAGAATTTTCACCTCTCACCCTTAAATTTGAGATTACAGAAATTTAACGGAGGAGTTATGAGGTTTTCAAGGCTCTTTGCTCCTACTAAGAAAGAGAGCCCGGCAGACGCAGAGATACCGAGCCACAAGCTCTTAATAAGGGGAGGGTTTATAAGGAAAGTAGCCTCTGGACTTTACGACATCCTTCCCCTTGGAACTAAGGTCATTTTAAAGATTGAGAAGGTTGTCAGGGAGGAGATGAACAGGGCTGGAGCTCAGGAGGTTATCCTCCCCATAATGCACCCTTCAGAGCTCTGGCTGGAAAGTGGCAGGTGGAACGTTTACGGTAAAGAGATGATTAAGTTTAAAGACCGCCACGAAAGGGACTACGCTTTAGGCCCCACTGCTGAAGAGGTAATAACCGACCTTGTAAGGAGAGAGGTTAAGTCTTACAAGGAGCTCCCCCTTAACCTTTACCAGATAGGAAGGAAGTTTAGGGACGAGATAAGGCCCAGATTTGGCCTTATGAGGGCAAGGGAGTTTATTATGAAGGACGCTTACTCCTTCCACGCTACGGACGAAGACGCAGAGAGGGAATACTGGAACATGTACGAGACCTACTGCCGAATTTTTAAAAGGCTCGGCCTTGAGTTTAAGGCTGTATTGGCAGACACGGGAGAGATAGGAGGGAGCTTTTCCCACGAGTTTATGGTCCTTGCAGACACTGGAGAAGGTAAGCTCGTTTACTGTAAAGAGTGCGGCTACTCTGCAAGCACAGAAAAGGCCTCTCAGTTAAGGCCTGCTTTACCTGAAAGTAGGGAAAAGGAATTTAAGGAGATTGAAGAGGTTTATACCCCAGGAGTAAAGAGAATAGAAGAGGTTTCAGAGTTTTTAGGGATTCCAAAGGAAAACATAGCAAAGCTCCTAATTTACATTGCTGACGGCAAGCCCCTTGCCCTTTTAATAAGGGGAGATAGAGAGGTTGAGGAGACTAAACTTAAAAGTGTCCTTAAGGTTAAAGAGCTCCGCCTTGCAACCCAAGAGGAGATAGAAGAGCTTACAGGTCAGCCTAAAGGCTTTCTCTCTCCCTTGGGCCTTAAAGTTCCCCTTTACGCCGACTACTCCCTTATCCCTATGGTCAACTTCGTTGTCGGCGGAGGTAAAAAGGACTATCACTTAAAAAACGCAAACTGGGGAAGGGACTTTCAAGTTAAGGAATTTGTTGACGTTTCAGAGTTTACCGGAGGGGAAGCCTGCCCTGAGTGTGGAGCTCCCTTAGAGTTTAAGCGGGGAATAGAGGTTGGCCACATATTTAAGCTGGGAACAAAGTACAGCGAGGCTATGGGGGCTACCTTCGTTGACGAGGAAGGTGTAGAAAGGCCTATGGTTATGGGTTGCTACGGCATAGGTATAACGAGAGTAATGGCAGCTGCAGTTGAGCAGCGTTATGACGAAAACGGGATTATCTGGCCTTCTGAGATAGCTCCCTTTGAAGTTATAGTAATTCCTACAAACGTTAAAAAGGAAGAGATAAGGGCACTTTCAGAGGAAATTTACGGTAAGCTTAAAGAAGAAGGGATAGACACTCTCATAGATGACAGGAATGCCCGTCCGGGCTTTAAGTTTAAGGATGCAGACCTAATAGGGATTCCCATACAAGTTATAGTTGGCAAGGGAGCTCCCGGTGGAATTGTTGAGGTGAAAGTTAGAAGGAGCGGTGAGAGATTTGAAGTTAGAGCATCTGAGCTTTTAGGGAAGGTAAAGGAGCTCCTTAAAGAGGTGTAAGTTGGTGGGAGATAGGGAAAGGCTCGTTATAGAAATTTCAAACCTCCGTCCTTGGTCCTTTTCAAAGGTTCAGAAGGCCAAAAAGTGCCAATACGAGTTCTTCTTTAGATATGTTGAAAAACTGGAGCCTTTAAGTAAAGCAGACTTTCTGGTTTTAGGAAGTGCCGTTCACTTTGTCCTTGAAAACGCTTTAAACAGGGTATTTAAAGAGGGAGCTCCCTTAAGGAAGGACCACCTCTTTTTGTTTGCAGAGAAGTTTAAAGAAGAAGAGCCCTTAACCGACCTAAAGAAGGTTGAAGAGTTCTTCCCTAACATAATTAAGTTTGTAAACGCTCAGCTTAGGAAGGCTAAGGGGAGCTCCCTTGTTTCTTCTGAAATGGAGCTTGCCGTTGACTCCTCTTTTAACCTCGTTCCCTATTCTTGTGATAGTGTCTTTATGAGGGGAAAGCTTGACTTCCTCTTTGAAAAGGAAGGAACCCTCTTTATAGTTGACCACAAAACCAGCAGGAGTTGGGAATTTAACAACAAAATAAAGACCCAGTTAAGGTGGTATGCCCTCCTTGCAAGCGTAAAGTATCCCCAGTTTAAAAGGTTTGCTTTAGAAGTCCACAACGTTAGGTACGGAACCATAAAGAGGATAATATTCTCAAAAAGGGAACTTCAAGCCTTTAAAGGGAAACTCCTTTATCACATAAACCTTGTTGAGAGAGAGCTAAAGGATAAAAGCTTTGACCAGTTAACCCCTTCCCCTTCAGAGGCAAACTGTCGTTGGTGTGAATACAGACACATTTGCCCC
>JALSNF010000005.1 GCA_026987115.1 Desulfurobacteriaceae bacterium | reverse complement strand
ACTTTAAGAACGCATAAAGGTCTTGTAGCGTTATGTGTTTTATTAGAGCGTGAAGCTGTTTTTTAAATGAGAGTGTTGAAACTAGGGCGACTGCAAGGAAGGCTGCGAGCTGGTATTCTTTTTTGTAGGAGAGGGCTCCCAGTAAAAAGGTAATTAGTGCCGAGATTTCAGAAGTTAGTCCTGGAGCTTTTTCAAGGTATTGGGCAACGGAGATTAGTATAAAAAGCCCTACAAAGGCTAAGTAGAGGGAAGGGAGACCGAAAAACTCTGACAGGTTCCCAGATAGGGTTCCTAAAAGGGAGATTAGTATAAAAGTCCTTATTCCTCCAAAGCTTGGGACTTTTTCCCTCTGTTTTTTAAACTCCCTCTCTGCACCTACGAGAGCTCCAATTATTAAGGAGACAACATAGGGCTCGTAGAGCCCCCACACTTGAGAGTTTACTATCTCTTTAAGTGCTTCTACCATAGAGCTCTTCCTTTAAGACTTTTTTCATTTTTGAAATGGGAGCTCTCTTCCCCGTCCATATCTCAAAAGCTACTGCTCCTTGATGAACCAGCATTCCAAGGCCGTTTATTACTTTACAGCCCTTTTCTTTAGCAGCTTTTAAAAGGGGAGTTTCGGGAGGGTTATAGATTATGTCAACTACGGTAATCCCTTTAGGTATTTTTGAATAGTCAAAAAGGTAAGGGTCTCCTTCCTTCATCCCTACTGAAGTTGTGTTTACTATTACGTCTGCCTCTTTTAAGAGGACTTCAACGGTGTTTTCCTTTAAAGGGTAAATCAAAACGTTTCCCCTTTTTCCAAGGAGCTCCCCTAAAGCCTTTGCCCTTTGAAAGTTCCTGTTAACCACGTTTAAAAACTTTGCCCCCGCCTTTAAAAGTGCGTAGCCTACCGCTTTAGCGGCTCCTCCGGCCCCGAACATTAAAACCTTTTTGCCTTCAACCTCTACTCCTTCTTCCTTTAAAGAGCGGATAAACCCTTCGCCGTCAGTGTTATAGCCGATTAGTTTCCCCTCTTCTTCTTTAACGGTGTTAACTGCTCCGAGGAACTCTGCGTCTTCAGAGAGGAAGTCTAAGTGTTCAATAACCCTTTCCTTGTGGGGAACTGTAATGTTAAAACCTTTTACAGATAAGGCTTTCAGCCCTGAAACGGCTTCTTTTAGCTCTTCCGGCTTAACTTCAAAGGGCACGTAAACTGCGTCTAAAGAGAGTTCTTTAAACGCTGCGGTTTGCATAAGGGGTGAGAGAGAGTGTTTAACTGGGTAGCCTATAATTCCGTAAACTGCCGTTTTTCCTGTTATTTTCATTTTCCTACTCCTCAATTAAAGAGTATAAGAGCTCTATCTCTTCTTTCCATATTGACGGGTCTATGGTTTCCAGTATAAGGGGGATGTTATCGGTTCTCGGGTCGTTCATTATGAACTTAAAGGCGTCAAGGCCTATGTTCCCTTTTCCTATTGAGTGGTGCCTGTCAACTCTGCTTCCAAGCTCAGATTTTGCGTCGTTAAGGTGCATTCCCTTTAGATATTTAAACCCTACAACTTCGTCAAACTCTTTCATGGTCTTCTCGTAAGCTTCCTTGGTTCTAATGTCGTATCCAGCTGCAAACATGTGGCAAGTGTCAAGGCAAACTCCTATCCTGCTTTTGTCCTCAACCATATCTATAATTTCTGCCAAGTGTTCAAACCTGTACCCTATCCAGCTTCCCTGACCGGCAGTGTTTTCAATAACTAAAATCACCTCTTCTGTTTTAGAAATCGCCTCGTTTATTGAGTCTGCAACTATCTTTAAACATTCTTTCTCGCTGACCTTTCCTAAAGAGCTCCCAGGGTGGAAGTTTAAAAGCCTTAAGCCAAGCTGACGGCACCTTTCTACTTCGTCAATGAAGGCATTTAAAGACTTTTCCCTTTTTTCCTTGTCCGGACTTCCAAGGTTTATAAGGTAGCTGTCGTGAGGTAAAACGTGCTCAGGCTTAATTCCCACGCTTTTTAAGTTTTCCTTAAACTTTTTAACTGCCTCTTCCGTTAAGGGTTTAGCCTTCCACTGCCTTTGGTTTTTCGTAAACAGGGCAAAAGCTCTTGCTCCTATTTTCTTTGCATTTAAAGGAGCGTTAAACACTCCTCCGGCAGTGCTTACGTGGGCTCCTACAAACTTTCTCATCACAAACACCTCAGTGTGGCATAATGTATTCAAATATTATCAGGAGGATTTCGTTGGAGGAAATTATAGAGGTTGTGTCCACTTTTCCTTCTAAGGAGGATGCGGAAAAGGTGGCAGAGTTGCTGATAAAAGAGCGTCTTGCAGCTTGCGTTCAACTTCAAGGGCCTGTAAAGAGCGTTTACCGCTGGAAAGGGAAGGTTGAAGAGGACGAGGAGTGGATTTTAACTGCAAAGACGAAAATGAGCCTTTACGGGGATGTTGAAAAGCTGATAAAAGAAAATCATACTTACGAAGTTCCACAGATATTGGCGTTTCCAGTTGTAAGGGGTCTTAAGGATTATTTAGAATGGCTTAAAGGGGAGGTTAAGTAGTTGGAGTTCTTACAGTTTCTCTTATTACTTGCGTGTGGTCTTTTTGCTGGCTTTCTTGCAGGCCTTTTCGGCATAGGGGGAGGGGTAGTCTTAGTTCCCGCTTTCCTTTTTTTGTTTAAGAGTTTTGGGGTAAGCGACGAGTTTTCTATAAAGCTTGCAGTTGCAACGAGCCTATCGGTTATAACTATAACTACCTTTTTTACTTCTGGAGCTCACCTTTTAGAGGGCACTTTAAAGAGAGAGGAGGTTTTAAAGCTCCTTGCTTTCTCTGTTCCCGGGGTTTTTGCTGGAGCTCTCATAGCTAAGGTTATACCTGGAGCTCTCTTGAAAAAGCTCTTTGCCTTTCTCTTAATTTCCGTTGGGCTTAAAAACCTCTTTGGAGGGGTGGAGGGGAGGAGCTCCAAGAAAGGAGGTCCTCTAATACTCTACGCTACCCTTTTTACTGCCGGCCTTTTTAGCTCCCTTTTCGGCATAGGGGGAGGAGTTGTTATAAACTCGGTCTTATTTAACTTCTCTTTCCTTCCCGTTGAAAAGGTGGTAGGTATAGCTTCAACCTCTTCCTTTTTAAACGCTTTAGTTGGAACCGTTATATATTCTTTGGTCCCTGCCAAAAAAGTCTTGAACTATCAGGTTGGATTTGTTTATGTGCCGGGAGCTCTCATTGTGTCGGTTGGTTCAATAGTGGGAAGCAGGTTGGGGCTGAAATTACTTAGAAGGTTAAGCCAGAGCCACTTAAAGAAAGCCTTTGCAGTTATAATAATACTCCTTGGAATAAAGATGATTTTCTCCTAAAGGAGTGCCTATGCTTGCAAAGAGGATAATACCCTGTTTAGACGTAAAAGAAGGAAGAGTAGTTAAGGGAGTTAACTTCGTTAACCTTATAGACGCGGGAGACCCTGTTGAAAACGCCAAAGTTTACGACCGGCAGGGAGCCGACGAGCTGGTCTTTTTAGACATAACGGCAAGCTACGAAAAAAGGGGAATAATGATAGAGGTAGTTAAAAGAACGGCAGAAGAAGTTTTCATGCCCCTTACCGTAGGGGGAGGGATAAGAACCGTAAAGGACATAAGGAATCTCTTAAACGCAGGAGCCGATAAAGTCTCCATAAACACGGCTGCCGTAAAAAATCCTGACCTCATAACTGAAGGGGCTAAACTCTTTGGTTCCCAGTGTATAGTTGTTGCTATTGACGCTAAAAGGAAAGGGAACGGCTGGGAAGTTTACATACACGGAGGTAGAACCCCAACAGGCCTTGACGCCGTTAGTTGGGCAAGGGAAGCCGTTGACAGGGGAGCAGGAGAAATACTCCTTACTTCAATGGACAGAGACGGAACAAAGGCAGGATACGACATAGAGCTCACAAAAGCAGTGTCAGAAGCAGTTTCCGTTCCAGTAATAGCTTCTGGAGGGGCAGGAAAGAAAGAACACTTCTACGAGGCTTTAACTAAAGGTAAAGCAGACGCGGCTCTTGCAGCCTCGCTTTTCCACTTTAAGGAGCTCTCAATTCCTGAACTTAAAAACTACCTAAAAGAAACGGGAGTTTGGGTTAGGCTTTAACCTAAAGCACCGATTCCCCATAGGTACAGGGACATTTTTATCACCTTTACACAACTGTTTAAATAACTTTGACGAGCACTTTTCACTTGACCTTCTGTTAACATTGAAGAACCTAACTTTTTGGGTTGTTAGGATTGCTACAATCTACTTTAACGGTTAATTGTTGTGTCTCTTGAGTATTGCTTGATTTAGTTGAGAAACACTGGTTAGGTTTGTAGGTGTATGTTGCAACTGAGGCGTCAGTTGACAACGCTTAGAAGAAAAGAAGAGGAAAAAAATTAGTAACCTGATTCTCCAAATTCAAAGATAATATAATCTTTTAGATTACCACTAACTTCTTCTAAATAAAGACATTTAACACACTGTATTCCTGGATTATAAGCACTCTCTACTATATATTTTTTAACAGCTCTTGCTAAACAGTCAATAATATCTCCTCTATCACTATCTGACCACTGCCAGCCACCATAACCATAACCAGACCCTAAGGTTTTTGAAATCCGAAATTCTACAACAGCCCCTCCTACTCCACCACCCCAATGCTCAATCCAACCCCAAATGTCATATTTTTTCCCTTTTTCATTCCAATAAGTTACATGTAACTCAGCACCCTCATTTTTTTGGATTTTACAATAAGGTAGTTCTGGTGGATTGAATTTTGATGGGTCAAATTCTTCTTTCTTTTGTTTGTAGAGTTTATTAGAGTGTTTGGTTTTTGAGTCTTTGTCTGGAGTCTCTATAATAAATCCAGAAGGAAGAACTATTTCAAATGCATTAGCATTTTTAACAGGTAGTCCATATAAAGAACTAACTAAAGCCGCACCTGTTAAGGCTTTAGCAAGTGTTCTTTTTAAGGACATTTTTATCACCTTATAGTAATGTAGTTTCAATTCTTCACAGGTGCGCTTAAAACTTAGAAAATCCCTTACCCTCATATCACATCTCCTCTATTTCAATTCCTCATAGGTACGCTTAAAACAGCAAGAGAAACCTACGCAAAAGTCTCCACTTCAGAGTTTCAATTCCTCATAGGTACACTTAAAACCTGTACTTAAGGAAAGACGAACTAGAAACGATTACCAAGTTGTTTCAATTCCTCATAGGTACGCTTAAAACGGTTTACAAGGATTCTCTTCCGATGTCCATTTACAAGTTTCAATTCCTCATAGGTACGCTTAAAACTCACTCAAAGTTTAGCAGACCCAGAAAAGGTGGTGGGGTTTCAATTCCTCATAGGTACGCTTAAAACTGAGAGGGAGTATGAAGATGTCCTTACCTTCGGGACTGTTTCAATTCCTCATAGGTACGCTTAAAACCCACCTCTTGGCCGTATTCAAAAGTTAAAGACCTGCAATCCTTAATTAAATATTAGCAAATTCTGATAATGGTAGTCAAGTGTCGGGAACCTTGATTAAGAGTTTTATAAAGTTCTAATTAACCTGAAGTTAGA
>JALSNF010000004.1 GCA_026987115.1 Desulfurobacteriaceae bacterium | reverse complement strand
TCAAATGCCGGGCCTATAGCCTTTATACAGAAAGCCTTTGGAGCTTCTCCTGTTGTTGGAGCTCTCTCAATTTTAATGTGGTTCAGCTACGTAATATCAATAGCCCTTTTTGCAATAAGCTTTGCAGGTTATTTGCTACCCCTTCTGGGAATTGGCTACCAGCCTGCAAAAACCGTAGTGGAAGTGGTGGTTATTGCCCTTTTTGGAGCTCTAAACTACTTTGGAGGAACTAAAGCCGTAGGGAGGCTTGAGTTCTGGATAGTTTTAACGAAACTGTTAATTTTGATGCTTTTTATAGTTGCCGGCTTAACGGTCTTCCATCCTGACTATCTAAAACCTCAAGCTTCCTCTCAGTACTTTAAAGGAATATTAACTGCCTCTGTAATCTTCTTCCTCTCTTACATGGGATTTGGCCTTATAACAAACGTTAGTGAAAACATAAAAGAGCCTACGAAAACCGTTCCCCGTGCCATATACGCCAGCATACTTATAGTGATGGCAGTTTACATTTTGGTTTCAGTTTCGGCTTTGGGAGCTCTCCCTGCCAGAGAAATAGCAAAGTACGCAGAAAACGCCTTAGCGGTAGCGGCAGAACCTGCTTTAGGGAAGCTAGGCTTTTTCCTTTTGAGTTTGGGAGCTCTCATAAGCATAACCTCTGCCCTTAACGCAACGGTCTATACAGGCGCAAACGCAGCTTACGCTTTAATGAAAGACGGATACATCCCCTTTCCTGAAAAACTGGTTAAAAGGGAGTGGATGGGAGAGTACTTAGGCCTATACTTAACCTGCGGCCTTGGCCTCCTCTTTACTCTGCTCTTTAACATAACCTCTGTGGCTTCAATGATTAGCATAATAACTACTGCCCTCTACATCGGCGTAATAGCCTCCCACCTAAAACTCCACAAAGAAATCGGAGGAAAAGAAGGGCTTATCTTCTTTAACCTACTTGTAATAACCTTTGTTGCCATTGAAATACTCCTTTACCAGTTCCACACCAGCAAGTTAACCTTCTTTACCACCCTCTTAATGTTCTTTGCCTCTCTTCTCCTTGAATACTTCTATTACGGTAAGAAAAGAAAAAACTCTCCTTTTATA
>JALSNF010000003.1 GCA_026987115.1 Desulfurobacteriaceae bacterium | reverse complement strand
ATAAGTCTCGTTGCATCAACTTACATATCGGGATACTACGTTTACATGAAAGTTGAAGGGAAACTCTCGTCTCCAACAATATACCTTACTTCAGACCCTCCCTTAACGAGAGAAGAGATTATGAACCTCATAATGACAGGTGCAACGCCGGAACAGGTAGAGGAAAGCTCGGAACTGTTCCCTGCAGTTCAGATAGCCTACTACGCAGTTTCAACGGTGTTTAAACCTATAGAGGAGAAATTCCAGAAGAGTTTAGGTTTAGAAAGGTTCTCTCTTGAACCCTACATAACTAAGTACGGGGAAACTGTTGCAAAACTGACTCTGGCAAAGGAGCTCTCAAAGAGGATAAGAATAGTTGGCTACGGAACCACCGGACAAAACCCAGAATACGGAGGTAGCATTGACTTTTTCTTCAGCAATAAGAGGAAATATTACTTAGAGTTAAGGTATAACTCTTACTACGGAATTGAAACAGGAATAGGGCTTGATGTGAGGATAAAGTGAAGGTAAGGAAGTCAGAAGTTGAAAGTCTCAAAGAGAGGTTAAAGGAGATAGGAGCCAAAGAAGTAGAACTGCTAGACAGAAACGTATTCTCAAGACTAAAGCTTGGGGAAGGAGTTATAAACATATACAAGAGCGGTTCAATCACCTTTGGAGGGAAAGGAAAAGAGGAACTAGAGAGAAAAGTAGAGAAAGTTTTAGAAGGTTTTATACCTAAAGAGCTCCCAATAGTGGGGTGCGACGAGGCAGGAAAAGGGGAGCTCTTTGGCCCCCTCGTAATAGCCTGCGTTGTTGCAGACAGAAGGTGCTACAAAGAACTCCTTAAGCTTGGAGTTAAAGACTCTAAAAGAATGAAAAGAGAAGAGATATTAAAGAAAGCAGAAAAGATAAAGGAAGCGTGCAGGGGAAAGGTTAAGGTCATAATGCCCAAAGAGTATAACAGACTCTACGGTAAGTTTAAGAACCAGAACCGATTAATGGAAGAGGTCTATTTAAAACTGATAAAGGAAATTTACGGGAAATTTAAATTTAAAAGGGCCGTAATAGACAAGTTTAGCAGGGAACTAGAGGGGAAGTTAAAGGGGGAGCTCCCTAAAGTGGAAGTTGTGGTGGTTGAAAAGGGAGAAGAAGAGCCGGTAGTTGCTGCTGCAGCAATAGTTGCAAAGGCTGAAAGGCTAAAAAGGTTAAAGGAGCTCTCAAAGAAGCTGGGAGTTGAAGTTAAAGAGGGAAACGCTTCAAACTCTCAACTAATTGAGGCTCTAAAAGGGAAAGATAAGAGAGAGTTTATAAAAATGCACTTTAAGGTAGGAGGAAAAGGTGAAGAAAGTTAAAGTGCTAATACTGGTAGTAATCGTAGCAACTTTAATAAGCTTTCTCTTTAACTATCTACTTGTGGGAAAGCTAAAGAATTTTTCGGCTCCCAAAATAGCAGTGGTAAAAGTTTACGGGGTGATTAAGAGCTCTGACGGCTACATTAGCATCCTTGACAGACTGGAAAAAGACCCAAGGGTAAAGGCGATAATCTTAAGGGTTGACTCTCCGGGGGGAGTAGTAGGGGCCTGTCAGGAAATTTACGAAAAGGTAAATGAAGTTAAAAAGCTAAAGCCTGTCGTCGTTTCAATGGGTTCTGTTGCAGCTTCAGGAGGGCTCTACATAAGCGTCCCTGCAACGAAAATAGTTGCAAACCCTGGAACCATAACGGGAAGCATAGGAGTAATACTTCAGAGCTACAACCTAAAAGAGCTTGCACAGAAAATAGGGATAAAAGTCATAACCGTAAAAAGCGGGAAGTTTAAAGACCTGTTAAACCCTTTTAGGGAACCTAATCAAGACGAAATTAAAATCGTCCAAAACCTTATAAACGATACATACGAGCAGTTCGTAGAAGCAGTTGCAAAAAGCAGAAAACTTCCCATAGAAAAAGTTAAAAGCTTTGCAGACGGTAGGGTATTTACCGGTAGAGAAGCAAAGAAGCTTGGACTCGTTGACTACCTAGGTAATATTGACAAGGCAGTTGAAGTTGCAAGGAAACTCTCAAATAGCCCCAACGCAAAGGTTTGGGTAGTCAAAGAGAGACACGGAATAGTGGAGAAGCTATTGGGTAAAGAGAGCTCCCAACTGATTAAAAATCTAATCGGGGTGCTAAACGGAAATGTTGAAGAAGTTAAGCTTATGTATCTTCTTAATTAACGCCTTCTTAACTAAACAGGCCTTAGGATGGATAAAAGTTTACGAGAAAAACGGGGTAATCTACATAGTGGGAAGGGGAGAAAGGGAATTTAAGAAACCTAAAAACGCTAAGGAAATAATCGGTAAAGTAGAATACTACGCGAAGAAGTACCAAATTCCCGTAAAGTTGTTTAAGGAGCTCGTAAGGGCAGAGTCAAACTTCAACCCTAAAGCAGTATCTCCTAAAGGGGCAATGGGACTCTGTCAACTAATGCCCCAAACAGCAAAGAGGTTAAAAGTAAAAGACCCCTTTGACCCTGACCAGAACTTAAACGCAGGAGCAAAGTACTTAAAAGAGCTCTACCTTAAGTATAGGAACTGGAAACTTGCCCTTGCGGCCTACAACGCCGGTGAAGGTGCAGTTGACAGATACGGTAAAGTCCCTCCCTATAAGGAAACTATGGAATACGTAAGGAAGATATTAAGGAGGAGCTCTTTAAGGGAAAAAACGGCTAAAAGGCACAAGAATTACAAGATAGTAATATACAGAAAGGGCAACACTATCGTCATTTCAAGCGTTTACAGGTAAACAAGTATTATAATTTGCCATACAGAAATAAAGGTGGGAGCTAAGGAATGAAAGTTTTAGTAGTAGGAAGTGGAGGAAGAGAAAACGCCCTTGCGTGGAAGTTGGCCCAGAGCGAGAAAGTTAGCAGAGTTTACGGAGCTCCGGGAAACCCCGGAATCGCAAGGATAGGGGAATGCGTAGAAATTGAGCCTACCAACATAAAGGCTTTAGCAGATTTTGCAGAAAAAGAGGGAATAGACCTAACGGTCGTAGGACCGGAAGCTCCGCTGGTTAAAGGAATAGTTAACGAGTTTGAAAGAAGAGGTTTAAAGATATTTGGACCTACAAAGGAAGCCGCAAGGCTTGAGGGAAGCAAAGCCTTTGCAAAGGAAGTAATGAAGAAGTATCAAGTCCCAACTGCAGACTTTAAGATATTTACTGACCCAAAAGAGGCCAAAGAATACGTAAAGAAAGTGGGAGCTCCGATAGTAGTAAAAGCAGACGGCCTTGCAGCAGGTAAGGGAGTTATAGTTGCCAAAAGCGTAAGTGAAGCAGTAGAAGCAGTAGAGAAAATTATGGAAGAGAAGGTCTTTGGAGAAGCAGGGAATAAGGTAGTAATAGAGGAATGCCTAGAGGGAGAAGAGGCCTCTTACCTTGTAATCACAGACGGGGAAAGGTTCATTCCCCTTGCAACGAGCCAAGACCACAAGGCGGTCTTTGACAACGACCAAGGGCCAAACACCGGAGGAATGGGAGCATACTCTCCGGCTCCTGTACTCTCTGAAGAGCTGGAAAGGGAAGTTCAAGAAAAGGTGATAGCTCCAATAATAAAAGGTATGAAAGAAGAAGGAGCTCCCTTTAAGGGAGTTCTCTACGCTGGGCTAATGATAACCGAAAGGGGGATAAAGGTCTTAGAATTTAACGTTAGGTTTGGAGACCCTGAAGCACAGGCAATTTTAAGGAGACTTGAAAGCGACCTCTTTGAAGTATGCCTAAGTGCAGTAGAGGGAAATCTGGTAAAAGAACTTAAGTGGAAACCTGAAACTTCAGTATGCGTAGTTTTAGCCTCAAAGGGTTATCCCGGAAAGTACGAAAAGGGAAAAGTTATAACGGGAATTGAAGAAGCAGAGAAAGTCCCCACAGTGGTAGTATTCCACGCAGGGACAAAAGAAGTTAACGGGAAACTCCTAACGAACGGAGGGAGAGTCCTAAACGTAACGGCCTTGGGAAGAGACATAATTGAAGCAAGGGAAAGGGCATACAGGGCCGTTGAGAAAATTCACTTTGAAGGAATGCACTACAGAAAAGACATAGGTCTTAAAGCAGTAAAGAGGTTAAAGGGGGAGTAGCTCCCCCTTAGTTTGAAGCGGAAGAACTGCTCTTTTCAAGCTTTTCAATTTTCTTTAAATACTCCTGAGCAACCTTGTTATTAGGGCTTAAGATAAGTAAGTTCCTCAAAATCTCCTTGCTGGAAGAGTACTTTCCCTCTCCGTAAAGTGAAAGAGCCAATTCTAAGAGGAAATCAACGCTGGTAGGGTAAAGAAGGAGCATTTTCCTATCAACGGCCTCTGCAAGGGAAAACTTGCCTTCGTTCCTCAAGGCATAAGATAGGCGCAAGTTGCCGTAGTAGTTGTAGTAGTCAATCTTCAATATCTGGTAGGAGGTCTCTTCCACTTTGGACCACCTATCTTGAGCCATTAGAGGAAGAGTGAGACCGAGCTTAGCCTCAACAGAAGAGGGAGCAACCTTTACCGCCTTTGTGTAGTGATATTCAGAGTTTGAATACTTGCCTAACAGGTAGTAAAGCCAACCTAAACGGAGGTTTACCGCATATCCGTCGGGATAAGCTTTATAAACCGGCATTAAAGCTTCTATAGCCTTTTTGTAGTCCCCTTTAGCCTCGTAGAGATAAGAGCTGGAATAGCACTTTTTTATCTCCTTGTAGTCAATAGCAAAAGAAGAAGAAGTGAAAAGGAGGAAAACGAGTAAAAGGAAGAGAGTTCTCAAGTTAGCCCCCTTAACTAGAATCTATAACCTAAGGAAAGAGTTATCACTTTTTGGTTTACCGTGTCTTGCGTTTCAAGCTCCTTGTACCTATTGTAGGTAAAGTTAAGGGAAAGCCTTAAACCTTTAGTGAAAGTGTAGCCTGCCTCAAACTCTGCTCCTCCCTTGTACTTCTCGCTTAAGTTGTAAACTACGAAACCTCCGTTCTTAACTGCAAAAGCTTGTTCACCTAGCCATCCTCCTACTTTAAAGTCAGCTTTCCCGTAGTAATACCTTAAGTTTGCTTCCAGGGAGTAGTAGTTTTGTTTATCTAAGCCAACTTGGGAGCTCTTATTGACGTGAATAGCATAACCTAAAAGGTCTAAATAGAGTGCTCCCCTTTTATAGTCTGAGAAGAGCTTAAAGGTAGAGTGGGGAGTAAACTGGAAAACGTAGAAGTCAACAGTGTTTGGGTATCTGGTGTAAAAGAGGGAAAGTCCTCCGGACCAGTTGAAAGCGTAAGGATAGGTCTTCTGATAGTTAAAGTAAGTTCCGTCAAAGAACAGAGTTCTTCCCCTGTCCGTAAGGTCGTCATCGCTACTTATGTAGTGGCCTCCAAAGGTAAAGGTGTGGTTCCTTAAAATGCCGTTGGTGTTTGAATAGGCCAAGGTAAAGTCGTTCTGATTTAGGTCTGGAAGACCGTTTTTATACTTTATTTTTGTATAAGAGTAGCCAAATTGAAAGTTGTTTTCCTTTCCGTCCCCTAAAGAGAGGTAAGCTGTGCCTACATAACCGTAGTCTTTAAGCCCCGAGCCAGAATAGTTAATGTAAGTTCCATAAAGAGCTTCGTATCCGTGAAGTTTAAGCTCTCCTCCCA
>JALSNF010000002.1 GCA_026987115.1 Desulfurobacteriaceae bacterium | reverse complement strand
GGTAGTGTATGATATTTTGTGTAAGCTGAAAGAATGGAGTAACCTCCTGGGGAACAACTCCAAAACACCCCAATCCCCAGGAGGTGAAAGATGGAACTACAGAAAATTTTACCAGACCTCATAAAAGAAGTAGTAAAACAAACACTGGAATCCATCATGGTGGCTGAAAGAGAGGTGTTTATTAAAGAACACGGAGGAACAAAGAACGGTTTCTACGTTAGAAACCTTGATACCGTCCTTGGAAAGCTAAAAGACCTGAAAATTCCAAGAGACAGAGAAGGAAGGTTTAAAACTAAGCTGATAGAACCATACAAAAGGAGAGACATCAACCTTGAGGACTTAATCCTTGGAATGTTTGCCTCTGGTATGAGTGCAAGAGCAGTAGCTCAGGCTCTTGAGAGTGTATTTGAACTTAAATACTCACCCTCAACCATAAGTAAAATATCGCAGGTAACCTTAGAGGAGATAAACAAGTGGAAACAAAGAAAGCTCAGGAGGAGATACTCAGTCATAATGCTTAATGGAATGTGGCTATCCGTCAGGAGAGACACTGCTGAGAAAGAAGTTGTCCTTTTTGCTCTTGGTATAGATGAAGAAGGGTATAGAGAAATACTTGACTTTGAAGTCAACCCATCTGAGGGAGCAGAGAGCTGGTTGGAGATGATAAAAAGGCTCTATGACCGTGGCGTAAGGGAAGTTCTCCTTTTTGTAGCAGATGGGATTACTGGACTTGAGGAAAGGATAAAAGAGTACTTTCCGAAAGCAGACTTTCAATCGTGTGTAGTTCACAAGGTAAGAAATACTCTAAACAAGGTAAGAGCTAAAGACAGGAAGAAGATAGCGAAGGACTTAAAGAGGATATATCAAGCCTCTACGGAAGATGAGGCTCTGAAGGGTTTTGAAAAGTTCAAGGAAAAATGGGAGTTAAAATATCCTAAGGTTGTAAAGTCCTGGGAACAGGAGCTTTATAAGCTCCTTACGTTCCTCAACTATCCTGAGTCTGTCCAGAGAGTAATATATACAACGAATTTGATAGAAAGGACGATAAAGGAGATAAGGAAGAGGGTTAAGGTCATAGGAGCTTTACCGTCGGTTAGTGCTGTTGAGAAGTTCGTTTATCTTAGGGTAGCAATGCTTAACGATAGATGGTCTAACAGGGTAGTAAACGGTTTTTTAGAAGCCAGAGAGG
>JALSNF010000001.1 GCA_026987115.1 Desulfurobacteriaceae bacterium | reverse complement strand
TTAAAACTTCTGGCCCTTGCTAATTTCAGACCTAAGAACGGAGATAGTAGTATTCCCTTTATAAGTTCTCTTCTCCCAAGATTTTCCATCTTCCACCTTCATTAATTATGTAAAGTATTTTATTACTAACGGAGTTATAGTTGTTTGAGCTGTAATTTAACTTTAGCCTAACAACATATAAATTCCCAAAGTTAAGCACCCTTCCGTCCTTTACAGCTGTAATGTCGCTAATTTTTATTTTAATCCACTTTTTAAATTTCGTAATTCTGCTCTTGTATTTCTTCCAAGAGTTTATGTCTCCTCCTTTCCACTTAAAGTTCTCTGAATAACAGGAAAAGTAAGGCGTTAAGTCTTTAGGAGTCTCTTCCCAGGCCTTCTTCCACTTTAGGATAAAGTTAAGTAAGGATTCCTTCTCGTTTATGTAATCACTTTTACTTGCGAGTGAAAGTTTGGAGACTATAACTACTGGAGTTCTCCTAAGGGATATAAACTTTTTAAGCTCCTTCAGGTATTCGTTTTTTAATACTATGCAACCGTTGGTGCTGTGGGGGGGCCTGTTAGGGTTGTCTGTCCCGTGAATCCATATGCCGTGGCCGTCTCTCTTTAAAATTTCCCTGTCTAAGAGGTTTGGGTAGTTAAGGGGAAATGCACCAATGCCGTAGATTTTAGGCAATCCTGTTTTCCAGTAAAGGGGAAAGTAGATTCCTTCTGGAGTTCTAAGGTCTCCCTCTTTTAATTTATCACCTTCCCTCTTACCTGTTATGCACGGGAATTCTTTTAATACAACTGGGACTCCGTTTTCCTTTTTCACTACGTAGAGGACTTCGTTTGTCTTATCTACGATTAGTGCGTAGAGGTTTTGGGGAAGCTCAAGGATATTTGTCATTACTTTTCCTTTAAGGAGCTTTTGTATAAGCTCTTTTTCTTTATCCTTTTCTTTAAGGTAAGACATTATTAAAACTTGAAGTTTTATCTTCTCTTCTTGAGGGAGGTTTTTTATATCTTCTGAAAGCACTTGAAGGGGGACTATCCCTATTTCCTTTACGACATCCTCTAAAGTTTTGGCTTTTGAATTTAAAGTAAATAAGAGAAGTAGAATTAAGGAAGTTAGCACTATTTTTGCCATTTTCTTCCCTTTTCCTAATTTTTGTTCAGTATTATAAAGTAAAAAACCAAAAACTACGGATTTGA